>JANLTF010000135.1:0-2852 GCA_031362825.1 Acidobacteriota bacterium
ACATACGTTGTTCCATCCATCTCCATGGATAAGAGATTGCCTTCTTTTATATGGTAATAAATTGACTGCCGCCGTACTCCCCGGAGCTTTGCTGCCGTTGAAGCTTTTATCCAAGTTTGCGCCATTCCTAAGTAATCACTCCCTTAAGAACGATCATAGGCACATATATTACAGTTGTCAAGGAAAATTGTCTTCAGCACCTAATTCACACTTGTCCAACCGCTGAATTATCTGCGGAATAGCTAAGCACAATCGAGAAATGGTCTGGACAATTTTTGTGACGTTTGACAAATGGACTTGTGCTATGATAATTCTTGAAACGGCCTTCACAACATTGTGGAAGAATTCTGAAACACATTGAAACATTAAGACGAGAAATCGAGATAGGTCACGGATAGCGACTTCACACTCCATGCCAAAACTTTCGCCGATAAAAAGAAAACAGCTAATCAAATACCTGCGTCAATGTGGTTTCGACGGTCCGTTCTCGGGCTCAAATCATGATTTCATGAAGCGCGGTACTCATAAAATTTGGATTCCAAATCCACACGCCGGAGAAGGAATTGGTAAGAATTTTCTCCGGCGCATTCTGCGTCAGGCGGGCATTAGCGAATCGGACTGGGAGAAATTATGAAAGAGCAACTTCGGGTAATCGCTTAACGTTTAGTTTAATACCACCTACCTTAGGCAACGGAGTCCTGTCCGCGATATTAAGGAAAACCCAGTCCTCAAGCACTTCTTCTAAAAGGTCTCGGCATTCTTCGAGCGTCTGAGCGTTTGAATATACACCCTGAAATCCGGGTATCTCACCATAAAAGCCCTCGTCACCGTCAAGGATCTCATATTTTGCTTTATGCATCGCGGCCTGTAAATATTGACTAAGCATAAATCAATAATAATGCATATCCGCGTTATTTTCCACTTTTTTCGCACCAACTCCAATGGCGCATAATCACTCTGTAGTCCGAGGAACGGAATGTCTGTCCCTCAGCTATTTGTCCAAGAGCCGCATCTGTTTCAACAGAATGTCGGCATATTTCTGCGGTGTATTGATATTTTTTAGCGCGATCTTGCCGCCTTGGTCGCTGGCGTTGTCGATGACGAGGTCGCCGAAGCCGAGTAGGCGTTGCGGTATCGATGTCGTGACTGTCACATCCTGAATACGTCGGATCGGTATGTTCTGCGTTGTCCGGGCGATGAAGCCGGAGTCGATCTCGACCTTATTGTCGGTAAGTGTATATCTGACCAATCTTTGCTTGATATGATAAAAGGCCGGAACCAAAAAGAAGCTCAATCCGATCAAAACCCACGCCCACGCTGTCACGCTCGAAAATACAATGCTAAATAGTGCCACAAACAAAAGGGCCGCAATGGCCGCCAGCACATAGCCGACCTTTACAAACATGAGCGTCGGCGAGATCGAAAAGATCTCAGCCTCTTCGCCGACGCTACCTACGCTCGATTCGACATTGGCACGAACCTGCTCGACCGTTCCGGCGACGTTTTCGCGAACTGCCACACGCGTCTCGATCTCATGCTCGATCGGCACGCCGCATTTCCTGCAAAACGCCGCCGTCTCCGAATTGTCTGCTCCGCATTTGTCGCAATACATATAGTTTGTCTAGCAATAATACAGCACATACCGGCTACAAACAAAAAAAACGAGGATGTCTGAAAAAATCGAGAGTTCGAAGACGTTCGAGGTTATTTTGAACGCGGATCGTGCGGATCAAGCAGATATGCCGGATCTATAAAATGAGATCCTTAGCATCCGCGCGATCCGCGTTAAGAAAATGGCTAATCTTTTGCGATCTTGGTGCTTCACCAACGCCCGCGGCCGATCGTGGTGGTATTGTTTAGTTCCAGTTTGAGAACGCCCTCATTGGTCATATCCGCGTTGTTGAACATCACCGTCCGTTTGACCTTGATGCCCCAATGTTTGCAAAACGGGCGGGCGTGAATTAGGCGGTTTGTCTGTTTGTCCTTTTGCTTCACCGGAAAAGCGTTATGCAGCCGCGGATCGGCCGCCCTCAGCCCGATGATGTTTCGGTTTTCTTCAAACAGCAACTGCACCGCGACAGGCGTATCCATCGCCTCATACGTTTTGCTGTTCAACAACAACGTCCCCCGCGAATTCAAAGTCACCCGCAGCCCATCCTTCTGCACCCGATTCGGCCCACCCTGAAACTCAGTCCATCTCTCGATCATAAATTTTGCCTCCGATAAATGTATTATACACGAAACAACTCCCATTGCAAGAAACAAACAAGGCTATCCTCCGCTTTCTTGCTGACCAACACGGTAGAGAAGATCGCGTTTAAGCCTGACGGGGAAATTTTAAACGCAGAGGACGCAAAGACCGCAGAGAGGATGAGTGAAGGCTCTGCGTCCACGGCGATCCCTGCGTTAAAATTCGGGAGTGTCTATTTCAACAAAACCCAATACTTCGCGAACGTCCCCGAAACCGCGTGGAACTTCTACATCGGCGGCTACCAACCGGCCCAAAAATGGCTAAAAGACCGCAAAGGCCGCAAGCTTTCATACGACGACATCAACCACTACCAAAAAATAATCGTCGCCCTAACCGAAACCGACAGAATCATGAAGGAGATCGACACGATCGAGATCGTCTAGGTGTCAGATCGACCGTCGCTGACGCAACGGGAACTGATATTCACCGATCCGTGGGTTAAAAACCCACGGCTACAATCACACCGTCGCTCTGCGACGAAGACTTGATGAGGACATTGTGGCTGAGCGGCGTCGCGGCGTTTGTTGGCGAGATGGGGTTTTCTTGCGGTGATGATCCTGGCGGCGAGAAGGGGGCTTTCCGGATTTGGGATGGCTTGAAA
>JANLTF010000145.1:0-5106 GCA_031362825.1 Acidobacteriota bacterium
CCTCGTCGCCGGCGAATACAAGCCGATGCCAGCACGGCCCGGCGTTCTCATTCTCAAGGACATCAAGGACCGTACCGGCGTTATCAAATCAAATCCGGGTGCATCGCTCATCGACATCGGCGACGGTGTGGCGTGTCTCGAATTTCACTCGAAGATGAACTCGATCGGCGGCGACACTGTGCCGATGATGAATTTTGCTATCGACGAAGTCGAGAAAAATTTCACTGGGCTCGTCGTCGGCAATCAGGGCGGCAATTTCTCGGCCGGGGCAAATATCATGATGCTCCTGCTTGCGGCGCAGGAAGAGGAGTGGGACGACATCAATATGATGGTGAGGGCGTTGCAAAACGCTGTGATGCGGCTGAGGTACTCAGCAAAGCCTGTCGTCACCGCTCCATATGGTCTGACCCTCGGGGGTGGTTGCGAGATAGCGATGCACGGCGATAAGGTCCGTGCGGCGGGCGAGACATATATCGGCCTAGTTGAGGTCGGTGTCGGCGTGATTCCGGCCGGCTGCGGCACCAAGGAAATGACAATGCGTGCGATGGACGCGGCAGCAAAGGCTCCGGATGCCGATCCGCTCGCGTTTCTCAAGAAAACATTTGAAACGCTCGGCATGGGCAAGGTCGCAACATCGGCTCAGGAAGGACGCTCGTTCGGATTCCTTCGTGACAGCGACGCGATCTCGATGAACGGCGACCGTTTAATTCAGGACGCGAAGCAAGAAGTTCTCAATCTCGCCGCTGCCGGATACGTCCAGCCGGTCGAGCGAACCGATATCACTGTACTTGGCGAACCGTTAGAGGCGGCATTAAAACTCGCACTCCACATGATGAAACAGGGCGGATTTATCTCTGACCACGACCAACTGATCGGAAAGAAACTCGCTCACGTAATGGCCGGCGGAACGATCAATCACAAAACGCAGGTCTCGGAGCGTTACCTTCTCGATCTCGAACGCGAGGCTTTCGTCTCGCTTTGCGGAGAGCGGAAGACGCAAGACCGTATTGCGGCGATGCTCAAAACGGGCAAGCCGCTGAGGAATTAATTGTTAAGAGTGCAGGCTTTAGCCTGTATTGTTTTCACATTAAGAGACAAGCAAAAGCTTGCACTCTGTGCTCTAAGATATGGATGAGCTTTTACGGTCAACGACGGCCGAAATGACAAAGACCGGCGACGACGCGAAGAACAGCTTTGGTTCGCTCACGAGCGAACAGCTCAATTGGAAGCCGACTGAGAAAGGTTGGAGTGTCGCGCAATGCCTCGATCATTTGATCAGGTCAAATGTCGAATTCGACCACGAGTGGCCGAAACTTATGTCGAAGACGAGGAAAAATTCCGCGTGGGAAAATTGGTCGCCGCTGACCGGATTTTTCGGCAGATTTTTGGTCAATTCGATGAAGAAAGATTCGCGGAAAATAAAGGCTCCGGCTAAGTCACTTATTCCGCCGAGCGAGATCGATCCGGGAATCGTCGATCGTTTCGTTGCAAATATCGACGAAACGAACAGAAAGATCGCCGCCTGCGACGGTGTCGATCTGCACAAGACGGTGTTGACGTCACCGTTTCTAAAATTGATAACGTACCGGCTCGACGACGCCTTTTCGCTGCTGACCGAACATACAAAGCGGCACATCAGGCAGGCGAGACGTGTGATGGAAGGCGACGGTTTCCCCGTTTAGAGTGTAGGCTTTAGCCTGTGTTTCGTGTGCGGTGGAGACAAGCTAAAGCTTGCACTCTGAACAAGTTATGCCAGAGAGCTTTAAAAGCCGACGATTTCGCTGGTTGTTCAATTTCTTTCCGGCGTATCGCGGAACAGGCGGACGAGTGACGTATATCGCGGACGATTTTCACGAGGTCCGCGTTAAGCTTCCGCTCAATTGGCGGACGCGGAATTATGTCGGCACGATCTATGGCGGCAGCATTTACGCCAGCATCGATCCGATCTATATGCTGATGCTGATCCACATCCTCGGCCCCGAATATGTGGTCTGGGACAAGGCGGCGAAGATCAGGTTCAAAAAGCCGGGGAAGGACACGCTTTATGTCGATTTTCATTTGTCGCCGGAGGAGATAGGCGAGATCAAACAGCTCGCCGAGAACGAGCGTTCGGTCGATCGAGTTTATAATTTGCAGTTAAAGGACAAGAATGGAGTGCCGCATGCGTTCATTGAAAAGACGATCTATATTTCAAAACGCAAGGAGACACTAACATGAAAATTTCTATCATTTTGTTCGCATTTCTGCTCACCATACGCTGCGGCAGCGGCACGCCGGTCGAATACGCGAATGTCTGTGACAAGGCCAACAACGAAAAACGCGTGCAGGTTGTCGGCTATCTGGACAACAACGGTAGCGCGATGTGTTCGAGCGGCTATGGCAAACCTATGCATTGCCCGGTCAAGTTTAAGGCTGATCTGAGCAGTGAAACCTCGATCAGTGCTGACATCGACAAGGGTTCAGGAGCGAGCGAGATCGATGAGGTTGAAAAGGGCAAGGGACTCAAGATCAAGGACGACAAAGGCGATATTATCGAGCGGACGCAAAAGGTGAAGATCATCGCCGACGTCAAAGTTTATGACACGCCACCGGCAAATAGTGCGGGTTGCTATGTAATGGTCAATACGATCGAGAAGCAATGAAACGTTGTACCTGGGCAGGTAACGATCTAAATATTCCTTACCACGACGCCGAGTGGGGCGTGCCGGTGCATGATGACCGAACGTTCTTTGAGTTTCTGATATTAGAGGGTGCTCAGGCCGGTTTGTCGTGGGACACAGTTTTGAAAAAGCGTGATGCGTATCGCGAGGCCTTCGACAATTTCGATGTCAACAAGGTAGCGACATACACCGACGCCAGATGCGCGAAACTAATGCTTAACGAAGGCATTATCCGCAATCGCTTGAAGATTGCCTCAGCCGTCAGAAATGCGAAAGCGTTTCTCGCAGTGCAGAAAGAGTTTGGTTCGTTCGACAAATACATTTGGGGCTTTGTCGGCGGCAAGCCGCTTGATAATAAATTGAAGAGCCACGGCGACGTTCCGGCCAAGACCGACATCTCGGACGCGATCTCAAAGGATTTGAAAAAGCGTGGTTTCAACTTTGTCGGCTCCACGATAATGTACGCATTTATGCAGGCGACAGGGTTGGTGAATGACCATTTGGTAAGTTGTTTTAGGTATAAAGAGGTCGGGTGATCCTTGTTAGAGTGCAAGCTTTAGCTTGTATCTTCTTCGAGAACAAACGAGCTGAAGCTTGCACTCTAGCTATTTATGGACTATCCGGTAACGCCAGCCGTCAGGTTTTTGAGAGAGAAAATGGTCGATTTTGTGCCGTATCGTTATGAATATGTAGAGAAAGGCGGCACCGGCGAATCGGCGAGACAATTGGGCGTGGACGAATATGCGGTCGTCAAGACTTTGATATTTGAAACGAACGAGAAAAAGCCTTTGATCGTCCTGATGCACGGCGACCGGCAGGTTTCTGCGAAAAACCTCGCCCGTCGCATCGGCGTCAAAAGCGTCGAGACTGCCGACCCAAAGCGTGCATCCAATTGGACAGGCTACCAATTTGGCGGCACATCGCCTTTCGGCACTCGCACAGCGATGCCGGTATATGTTGAGCAAACGATATTCGATCTGGACAAGATCTACATTAACGGCGGCAAGCGTGGATTTTTGGTCGAGATATCCTCAATGGTTTTGAAGAGCGTCTTGAAAATTGAAGAAGTGTCGATCGGTATTGAAAATTAGGAGTTAGCCACGAATCACACGAATTTCACGAATTCGGATCTTATTCGTGCCATTCGTGTAATTCGTGGCAAAAAAGATGGATGAACTGGCGTGAACTCGTTATCCAAGGAAAGTATGCCGAGGCCGAGCCGCTGATGCTTGCGGAGACCGAAACGCGTGACGGCTACGGAGGTGAGACGGTCGTTCGGGCTGAGTTTTACGAGAGTTGGGGAGCGACGCTGAGGTCAGGCCCCGAGGCTGAAAAGCGATTCTGGCAATCGCACGGGTATTGGGCAGACTACGCGTCTTGGTCAACCAGCGGAGGCGAAGGAACGGCTCGGATGATGGACGTTAAGCGGCTATTGAAAAAGCTGGAGGCTCTAAATGCTGATCGATGAGTTTTTGCCCGAGTACGATTTTGAGGAAAAGCACTCGATCGCGATCGGTGCCGATGCGGTGACAGTGTACGAAGCAGCTCAGAATGCGAATTTTGGTGAATCGTGGATCGTGCGGATGCTGCTCACGCTTCGCGGTATGTCGGCGGACGCCTTGACGCTGCGAAATTTGAGTTATTCAAAGTTTCGGATACTCGGCGAACTTCCTGCCAGCGAATTGCTGATAGGTCTCGCAGGGAAATTCTGGACGCCGTGGGGCGATCTGCAGGATGTGAACGCGGAGAACTTCAAAGCCTTTGATAAAACTGGCTATGCAAAAGCGGTATGGAACTTCTCGCTTGATGCTGACAGCCCTCAGGGTGAAGTCACGCGGCTCACGACCGAAACCCGCATCAAATGCTTCGATGCCGGAAGCCGCCGGAGTTTCGGGTTTTACTGGACCTTCATCCAGCCGTTCAGTGGTTTGATAAGAATGGAGATGCTAAAGACGATAAAGCGGAAGGCGGAAATTAGGAATTAGCCACGAATTACACGAAGATCACGAATTGAGATTTATTCGTACAATTCGTGCGATTTGTGGCAAGACAAAATTATGAAAGCAGCAGTAATAGTATCGGCCGTGCGAACGGCTGTGGGTAAGGCGCCGAAGGGCACTTTGAGGAACACGCGTTCGGATGAAATGGGGGCGACGGCGATCAAGGAAGCGGTTGCCCGTGCGGGCGTGGACGCATCGCTGATCGATGACGTGATCATGGGCTGTGCGTTTCCGGAGGCCGAGCAGGGAATGAACGTCGCGAGGACGGCGTCGATCCTCGCCGGGTTGCCGGTCGAATCGTCGGCAATGACCGTCAACCGTTATTGCTCGTCGGGTTTGCAGACGATCGCACTGGCGGCGGAACGCATTATGGCGGGCGGCGCGGATGCTATCGTCGCGGGCGGCCTCGAATCGATGACCGTGATCCCGATGGGCGGAAATACGTT
>JANLTF010000193.1:0-8867 GCA_031362825.1 Acidobacteriota bacterium
TCCGAAATAATGTTTCAAACTGCAAGTTAGAAATTTAGCCCATCGCCGCGAGGGCCGCGGGGGCCGCGATCTCGTCAAAACTAAAGCTGCTATCAGGTAAGTAAAGGCCGACATCATCGGGTCTCAGGATCTGCGTTGCACGGCCGAGAGCCTCGGCGGCGATGTCTTTTATTTTTGCGGGAACAAGGTCGCGGCCAATGACGAGCATTCGTTCCAGCGTGCCGCCGGCGTCACCGCCAAAACGGTCGTTGTAGAACATCAGCAAACGATAGATCTCGTCGTCGATCTCGCCCTGTTCGCACGTCACGCTTCGCACGACCGAAGGCTCGGCACCGCGAAGCAGCAACGCCGTAAATCCATCATTCTGCCCGCTGATGAGCATCGAATCGCCGGGCAATTTGTTGTTGAGGAGCCAATTCGCCTCGCTCACCGCTCGGGGCAAGACAAGGCCGGCTTTCCAGCCAAATGCCTCGAAAACACTCTCGTATTCATCGATCACCGACAATTTTATCGCCGTAGCAAAATATCGTGCCTTGCCATCGCGATCCGGCGAGATCGCTTGTTTCGACATTCGAAGCTCGGCAGCCGGAGCACCAAAGCTCTGCTCGGCCTTCCAATCGAGGATCTCCTCGGCCTCGGCCTTTGCCGCCGGAGTAGCTTCAAGTGTCAGGATCGCTGTACGTGCGGTATTGCTCGGCAGGGCGACCGACCAGCGCTTTTGACTGAGCAAACCGGCACTCGTAACGACCTCTTCGAGACAAGCGGCAAATTCCGGCCGGCTGGCGATGTTCTGATCCAAAAAACTCGGCGAAACGAGGCCCGCAGGCAAATTGACTGTCGCCGCCTGCTTAATGCCAAACGCACCGCGTCCCTGCTTTTGCAGAGCGATCGCCGTAACACCGTCACGTTCGATGCCTAATGCGGCATTTGGATAATTTGGTTCGAACATCTATTTTTCTTAGTATTTGGCGTACTCGATACCCTCCGTGTCGGTTCCGTCGGCGAGACTATTGACGTCTTTAAGACCGGATTCGGCGTCGGGCGAATTGGTATCCTCGCCCTGAACTTCGTTCCATTCTGCTTTTTCGAGGATCGGGTCCATCGGCTTTTCACGGAGATATTTGTCGGTAACGAGGTCTTCGAGCGATTTGGGCAATTTACCTTTGTCGGCGGCGTATTGGTCGATCGCACGACGCATTTGCCACAAGTTCTCTTTAAGAACCACCTCGCGGGCATGCTGAACGCTACGCTGATACGTCGGCACCGCGACTGACAGCAAAATCACTAGGATCAGCATCGCGATCATCAGTTCGAGCAACGAAAATCCGCGTTGAGCAATTGATTTACCAGGTACTATATTTCTCACCATTCAACGCCTCTTCGTCTGAACTCGAACGTATATCGAACACATTTATCTCGTCCCAATTTTCCGAGTCCTTGTCCTGATACGATGACCTGATCTTCCAGTCAGCCTCGCCGGTCATCGGATCGATCGGAAGGTTGCGGAGATATATCTTATTCAGCTCTTTCGTCTCGTTTATCTCGGTCGCTTGCCGCGAACCGTCCGTAATTCCGCTGCCGCCCCTGAGATTTGCTCCGCGGGCCTTTACCTTGACGCCGTCAACAAGCGTTTCGAGCGTCGGCGGATAGCGGTCAAGATTATCGGTCTCAAAGATCTTGCAATCGTCGATAACGACACGCGAACGAGGATCGGTCGGGATATTCTGTCCGCCCGGCTGCGTCGGGTTTCCAGTGGTGACCGCACCTTGTGGGCAGGCACCGAGCGTGTCGCGTTTGAATTCGTCAATGGCATTCCGCACGTCACGCAGCGTTTCCCTGAGGCGCATTTCTTTCTGCCGTTTTACGACATTTTGGGCGACAGGGATCGAACCCATGACGAGTATCGAGAGAACCGTCAGCGTGGCAACGAGTTCTAACAAACTGTAGCCCGCCGCATTGATCCGTCGATTTATCACCTTCACGTTCACGAGTATTACCGGTCAAATTTAACAGTAAAATTCTTGCCGTCGCTGGTTAGAAAATTGAGAACGTCCGGATCAAACGCTATCACCGGAACGCCGTCAACCAAAACCTCGACCTCGACGTACGCAAGTACACCGCTCATCGAACTGACACTGTCACCGCCCGCGACAAGCGAGACAAAGGTCTTTCCATTCTGATTCAGGAACGGAGTCACAGGCGTCGCCGCAGCCTTGGCTCCGTACATATCGCCTAAAATAACTGACCGCACCGCGAGCTTCTTCGCGTCGTATTTGAGTCCCAGAACAGCCGAACTGAACGTAGCGTTCCCGTTCACCATTACCGCGATCTTTGTACGTTCTCCGGCTTTGAGTTCGGCTCCGCTCAATCCGAGCTTCATCTCGGCCGTCGGGCCAACCGGTACTGTCTCGACAATAGGCGTTTCATTTCCACCGACAATGTCTGACGTTTCCTTGAGCTGCAGCGTCTTAACGCCCGAATCGATCGGCCTGAGTTTTTGTTCAGTTTCCGCCGAGACATTCGTCAATACAGCGCCGCTCTTCACGGCCGGAGTCGTGGTCGTGGTGTCACGAACATATTCCGGTGCTTCAGCGGTACGATCGGGAAGCTGGACCTCGACCGTCGTCGGCATTCTACGGGCTGCGGCGAGTAGATCCTGCTGTTCGTCTTCGATCACCATTGCTTCGAGCGAATTCTGCGTGGGCACGGCGAGGCTTCCGGTCGGCCGTTCGATCTCGTCCTCGGGCAAAATGGCCGGAGCCCGGATCACTCGCGGCGTGACCGCGATAACGATATCGACCTGCCGGTTGTCCCTAGTCGGTGATGTAAACAGGCGTCCGAGAATCGGGATCAAGCCAAGGATCGGAATTCCCTGACGGCCATTTGTCTCGACTCCTTGGGCGACACTGGCAAGCAGCAGCGTCTTGTTGTTCTGCACGCGGGCCGTACCCTTGATCGTGCGTTCGGTAAATGTCGGCGTCAGTGTCGAGGCTCCGGCGACGTCTTTCGACTCGATCTCCATCGCGACCTGAACGTCCTGGTTCGGGAACACAAGCGGCTTAAACTTCAAGGTCAAGCCCACCTGTTCGTAGTTAATAACGTTCGAAACAAATCCGCCGCCACTTCTCGGGTCGTTGCCGCCAGTCTGATTTCCGTTGTAGATCTGTGCACTCTGAACCGGCACGCGTTGGCCGATCCGGGCCGACGAATCCTCGTTGTTAAACGCGTGGATCTGTGTCGAGGCGATGAGTTTCGTGTTCGATTTTGCCTGGAACGCCTGAAAATTGCTGATCGGCAAGGCAAATGCAACGCTCGCGAGATCCAGAAGCTTGAACGGCAAGCCCGACGTAATGGGTCCTGAACCGCCCGCCGACTGAGTGCCAAGGCCCGCACCGCCGAGATTGGCGAGCGTCGTTGCCGATCCGATCTGGTTGCCAAACTGTAGAAGATCGCTCTTATTGACCTCATAGATCGCGACATCCATCACAACCTCGGCCCGATCCTTATCGAGCGATTTGATCAACTGCCCGATGAGGCGAATGTTCTCTTCGGTATCACGTATAGTAACGCTGTTGGTAGCGTCATCGGTCAAAACGATCGTCTGGCTGCGGCCCGGTTGTGCCGGAATCGCGGTTTGGACAACTTTTGCGATGTCCTTTGGAGAAGCGTTTGCGAGATAAAACGTACGCAGTACCAACTGTTGAAACTTCGTCCGCTGCGCCTGCGAGGCTACCATTATGGTATGCGGGCCGACACGTTGGAAAAATAGCCCTTCCTGCAAAAAAATGTAATCGAGGGCCCTCGCTGCGGTAACACCTTTGAGTTCGATACTCGTTTTACGTCCAGCCGTCCGGAACGATTCAGTATCGAACAACACATTCAGGTCCAGTTCGCGAGAAAGTTCCTTAACAATAAACTGAAGATCGATTCCCGGCGAAGGGTATAGCACGTCGCGCATCTTCTCGAGCCTCTGCGGGATCTGAGCCATCGGATCGGTTTGCCGTCCGTACGACGTCGGAACGAGCTTGGGTTTGTCGTCCTTTTTCGCACCCGGAAGATTGCCGTTTATCTCCTCCTGCAAACGCACCATGCGGGCCATCTCGGACTTTGCAAAATCGTTCGTGGGGTCATATGCGTAGGCCTTTCTAAAGGCGACATAGCCGCCTTGATAATCTTTTTCGTTTGCCGCGAGCGTTCCTTTCTTTATATACATCTGCGATGCCATAAAAAGAGCTCGCACCAGATGGAGCTTATATTCGGGGTTCTTTCCATTATCGGCAACGGCAAGCGCAAATTCCTCCGCAGCCTTGTCCCACTCTTCGGCGGACTCATGCTTCATTCCCTGTTTGAAATGCTTTTTGCCATCACCAAAGGCCAAAACAGCCGTCGGGGAAAACATCGCCGTCAAAAGCAAAAAACTTAGAAATGCTCGAATATTGAACGCTCTTTTCATAACTTTATCTTGTCGAATTTGAAGCTATTGTCCGCTAGACCTGTTCTTGTAGATCAACCGTTAACACGTACGGATAACTCATTTGTTGCAAATTTTTCACCAGTTTACACCCAAAAACATATACTCCATCAATTTTCGGCTGAAAACCGGAAAAATGCAATTAGAAATTCAGTTTCAGGCAGGCCACTACAATAATCCACGATCCCGGCGAAGATGATCGTCACTTTTCAAGACGCTCTTTCGCACGATCGATAAACACTTTAATCATCTCGGTGATCCGCTTTGTCATTTCGTGGCTGATCAGGCTCTCGCCGGCGAGTCCGGCAAGATAGTGCAGGTCACGGGCATTCTTTCGGCGAAGTTCGACCATTTGAGAGAAATGGACGACCGTCAGATCCTTCGCCTTCTCAAGAAAATCAGCCGAATATCGAAGAAAATTCCCCGATTCGGCACTGACGGGCGACCATTCGATTCGCTCGTCGCTGTTTTCGGCCAGTTCGACCGCAAATTTCTGCAGCATCTTCCCAACCAGCGGAATCTCGGCCTGTATCTTCCAATGCGCAACGCCACTGGCGTCCATGTGGATCTGCGAAATTCCCGGCATCAATTCCGAAAAATTCGTCACATCCGCGAAAAACTCCCGAACCTTGTCAACGCCCGATCTAACTTCGATCTTGTTGTTGTAACCTGCTTTTACTGTGAACATAATACTAAATCTTGGAAGTCGAGAACGTCTTGGAAGTCTAGGAAGTCATTCGCGAATGGGAACTTAATCCAAAGATCATCTTACCTACCTCATCCAGTTTTTCATATAAAGAGTCAAAGCTCGACTGGTCAATATAAGCAACCTCAAGGGCCGGATAAAGATGCGATTTGGTTTCCGCAACAGATCCCAACGATATATTCAGAAAATGAGCAAAGTCCTTGTCGGTTCTTCGTCCTTGCCCCTCGGCAATATTCGCCATGATCGAGATGCTTGAACGTCTGATCTGACTCCGCAAATCAAAATCTCTGCTAAATTCCCGGGAACCACATAGCAAGTAAATCTCACGCGAAATCACACGAGATTTTTGCCACGCCGATATATCTTCAAACCGCTTAAACGTCGCCATTCGCCAATATCTTCCCAGACTTCCCCCACTTTCTAGACTTCCCAGACTTTCTTCAAAATACGCCGTTGAATACGATAGCGTTGAAGAACGGGCGTGTGTTCGCTCGCGTCATACCTCTGAAAAACGGATCTTCGGCAAACAGCACTACATGGCCGCCGCCCATCGATTCGTCAATGACGTACGCCGTTCCTTTCAGCAACCGCTCGGTATTGCCTTCCCATACAAATCCTGAGATGGTCAGCGGCTTTTTGGGGTTGGCATCGAAAACCAGAGCGTTGGTGCCCTCTTTAGAATAGCGGAAGAAATAGCCGCTCGCCATCAGCACCGGCATTTCGTCGCGGTTGACGCCGTATGTCAGGTACGTCGTGCGATCGACGGTTGCACGCATTATTGAGCCGGGCAGAGCCTCGGGCACCTTGTTTGCGTTTGCCGACGGCGAAGCGATGGGTGGCAAACTAGGAGCGACGCCTTCGGAGCGGTCGGACGCCATGTCGGTCTGCGGCGGATCCGACGGCTTTCCAACGGGCGTTGGTGTTGGAGAAGCTTTGGCTTCCGGCTTGTCATCTCCGGCCTTCCCTTTTTGCTCATCGTCGTCGCTACCGACCATCTTCGAGGACGAAAGCCCGACATCTTTAAGGGTTGCAAAAACCGACGCCCCGCTGATCGTTATGATCGTACCGCCGCTTGACGCAAACTCCTTTAGTACCGAAACCCCGCCGCTGCCGAACGAACTCATATAACGTCCCGCCGAGCCCTCGGGAATGATCAATACGTTATAACCTTTCAGTCCGCCGCCGCGTATCGAACCGATCGTCATCGGCGTAAATTTGACGCCGTGTTTGTCGAACGTCCACCAGATCGAACCGTACGATTCCTGCGTCACGCCTTCGTCGGCAGCGATCGCGATCTTTGGTTCGCGGAGCGATATAACGGCCTCGCCGCCGACACTCGTATCGCCTTCGTCCGAAAATCCAGAATTCACCGCCGTCACATTGACGCCCATTTCACGCGAATATTTTGCGATAGCGTCGTGGATAGTGTCCGGATTTCGCGAAACACGAACCACAAATGTCCCTTGCTTCCAATTTCGTCCCCCGGCATTCAATTGCCGTGTTGCGACGGCGACCTTAAATCCGTTCTGCATCAAACGCATCACCATCGCGCTCGTCGAATCGGTCTCGTATGGAATGATGTACGAGATCGAAGCCCGCCCACTCACGCCGCCGCGTTTGGCAGTTTCGAGGTAAGCCGCATCGACCATTGTTCCGGCGACATTCGTCGATTCCTCGGTCCACCACGCATCGACCCCGAACGACAACGGCATCGACCAAGCCGTGATGTCGTAAAATCCGTAATCTTCCTTGGGCTGCCCCTTGCCGCGCATTTGGTTGCGCTTGAAACGGGCCATGTTGTCGTCAACGAACGCCTTGTCCTGCGGTGTGTCCTGTTCGAGGATCGATTTGATAAATATCCGCTGAGGCTGGTCTAGATCGACGATGTACGAACCAGCAGGAAAAGTTTTGGAGGCGGCCCGCGAGTCCTTTTCCATGTACGTATGAGCGGTCGGCGATGTGAATGACGACGACGCCACCTTGACCTCGATATTCGAAAGCCGCAAAACCTCGACCATTTCCGCCGCCTTTACGCGGTCGCTGGTCGGGTCTATGACGACACGCTTCATCTTCGAGCCGGTGTTTGCGGCCATGCCTTTGGCTCGGAAATCGTAAAAGTCCTTAAGCCGCTCGACCTTGTGCTTGGCGTTGGTCTCAAGCGTCGTCATCGAAGCGATGTAATGCTTCGCGATAGACGAACGAAACGTCACGATCGTGCCGTCCTCACGTGTCCAGTTGAGTCCTTTCGGGCCGCCGCCGTCGGTCTCGTAAGTCATTCCCGTAGCACCGTTTAGCGACGGATACATATCCCAATAGCCCGGATAGAATGCGTCAAAAACATCGCGGACGTAATAGTCCCACTTATTCGAGTCAAACGCCGCCGCATTCGCTCGCCCATATCTCTCTTCCCATTTGGCCGTCGCGGGCTGCGGTAGATTTGGATTGGTCGGCAAGCCGGTCGGCGGAAAGAAATACTGCGAAGGCTGGCCATGATGGTCAACAGCGAGCTGCGGGTTCCATTCCATATACGCCTTTTGCATATTTCGCGATTCCTTTTGCGTAAAGGCCAGCGTGTCGCGATTTAGATTGAACCGGTAATGATTGACGCGGCCCCAGATCGCCCACGGCTCGCGGTGCTCGATGGCATTGCGGTCGGGCGAACCGATCGCGACGGAATTGTACCAAGTCGCAAAACGCTCATGCCCGTCCGGGTTTTCGCCGGTCAGGACGAGAACCACCGTATTCTTAAGAATATCCAGCGTCGCCGGTTCATTCGAAGCCGCAAGCTGATATATAACCTGCATGAATGCCTCGAACGACGACGACTCATTCCCGTGGATCGTATATGCCATCCACGCGATCGTCGGATTGTTCTGAGCGATGGAGTTCGCCTCAGATGCAGAAGTAGTTCGCGGATCGGTCAGCTTCGCGTTCGCCGCCTTGATCTCATCGAGCCGTGCAAGATTCTCCGGCGCAGAGATCGCCACCAAATGCTGCATTCGATGTTCGTTGGTCGTCCCGATGTCAAAGATCTTCACACGGTCCGGCGCCGCCGCAGCGATGGATTCAATGACCTTCTCCATCTGAGCGTACGTCGTATGATGATCGCCCACATCAAACCGCAATATCGACTGCGGCCGCGGCACATTCGCCCGATATTCGCCGCGAGTATAAAAATCGAACTTCGGTTCGGTCTGAGCAAAGACTTGTACGGCCAGCAAAAGACAAACAGCCGCAAAGAACGTGTATTTGGTTTTCATCGTTTATGGAATGGAATCTGCTAAAATTGGTCACGACAGTGGTACGCAAAGATTATAACAAAAGATTCCTCTTGTCAGAACCGCGTGCGGAAGCGGATGGTTGACGCCCGTTCTGCTGTCGCGTCATTAATGCCGGTTTGGCGAATCATCAAAGCCCAATGCACAAGCCCGCACGCAGCAACGGCGTTTCCCGAAACTGAATTGCAAAAAACATATGCCAAACGATCCCAGATCGATCTGCCCCAAATGCCACTCCCAAGAATTCAAATCGTGGAGTGAACTAGATCGTGACGAACGTATCGCCGCGATGGCGCGCCCGACCAAATACACACGCACCCAAAGAAAAAAGCACCGCATCTGCACACGTTGCTGGTTCGAACAATCCGACCCAAAAACCGACCTGGCTTGAATCAGCCCTTTATGACCGCTA
>JANLTF010000209.1:0-5960 GCA_031362825.1 Acidobacteriota bacterium
CAACGGGCTTGCGAATAATGCTTCGACGCCTGAGGGAGCCGAGAGCCTCAATACGGCGCTCGACAACGACCATTCGGGCGGCGGTATTTTGGATAATCTCGGCGGGCTTGCCGGGATGATCTTTGGCGGCCAGCAGGAAGCGGCTCCGCCTCCACGGCAGGCTGATGCAGGAGGTATTTTGGGGCATATACTTGGTACGAACCAGGGACAGGTCGCGCAGCAGGTGAGTAATCAAACCGGTCTCGGAATGGGGCAGGTTGCGCAGATACTGATGTTCCTCGCGCCGATCGTGATGGGCTATCTTGGCAAACAAAAACAGCAGCAAAATGTCGGCGCTGACGGCCTCGGCGGATTGCTCGGCGGACTGCTCGGCGGCGGGCAGAGTCAGGCAGCCGCGCCGCAGTCTTCGGGCAACGCGATGATCGCTATGGCGTCAAATATGCTAGACAGCGACCATGACGGTTCGGCAATGGATGACATCGCGTCTATGGCGTTCAAATACATGACGAATAAGTAGTCGGTTGTCGGTTGTCAGTTGTCAGCAGAAAGAAGGGCGGAAACGCGAGCGGATGAAAACGCGGTTCTGGCGGGCTGAAATAGGGTGCCGGGCGTGACGTTTAAGGGTGTCCGGCGTGGCTGAATGACCCCTTTGGCGGAGCCATCGGCACGCGGAAATTTCCTCAAAAGGGCGATTCTTATTTCCTCTATCTACAAATATTCCGAGTGAATTCCGTTGTCGCTTCGTAGCCAACAACCACGACAAGAACACCGATTTCCGATGCTCTCGTTTCGTTCCGGTCGGACCGCAGGCTGCCGATCACGATGCGATGTTCGTCTTCATCAACAATCTAGCTCGGAGGGCCGCCGGTGTCGCGGTTAGCGGGCGTGTGCTGACATCGGACGGTGCCGGTGTGCGAAACGCAATTGTCACGCTCATTGGAACCGACGGAACCACACGCCGCGTTATGACCTCGTCGTTCGGCTACTACCGCTTCGACGACGTCGAGGCCGGGCAGACTTATGTGGTCGGTGTGGCTTCGAAGCGTTATGTCTTCACGCCGAGGACGATCAGTGTTTCGGATGAACTGACGGATCTTGACTTCAACGCGCAGTAAGAGTTTAGACACGAACGGGACACGAACAAGATCATTTCAGATCGGGTTCGTGTCCTGTTTGTGTTTGTTTTTGTGTTTGTTCGTAGCAAATCATCGAAAACATCTTATCTGAAACAATCAGCGACGGCCGGGCGTATGAGAGGGAAATCATACGGGCGTTCTTGGGCGCCGAAAACACTGATAAATTGGGGAAATTATGATACTAAGACAGTCTTTGCGCCGCTTGTTTGCGGGGGCGTTTGTTTCTTTGCTGGCGTTTTCGGCGGTTGTTAATGCGGTTCCGAATTCAGACCTTGTTAAGTTGTTTCAGCAGAACCACGAAGCCAAAAAGCTGCCGCCGGTCAATTGGATACGGAGCCGGCAGATCGATATCAAGCATATTGCGATCGATCTGCGGTTCGATTGGGAAAAGGAGCAGGCGATCGGGGTAACGACGCTGACGCTCGCTCCGTTTGGCGATACCGACAAGTTCACGCTGGACGCTGCAGCGATGTCGATCAACTCGGTCACGATGGCCGACGGGACGGCTCTGAGATTTGAATACGACGGCAAAAAAGACGGCGATAACCTGCTGATCTGGTTGCGGAAAACATTTGCGAGCGGCGAAGATCTGACGGTAAAGGTCGATTACAAGACCAATCACGTAAACAAGGTGGACGATGCGGACACGGCGATCGGCAGCTTTGGAAAGGGCTTGAGATTCATCAAACCGACCGCCGACAACCCGAACAAGCCGCGGCAGATATGGTCGCAGGGCGAGACGGAATTTAACCGCTATTGGTTCCCTTCGTACGACACGCCGAACGATTTTCGTACGACCGAAATGCGTGCGACAGTCGAAAAGCCGTTTACGGCTGTCGGTAACGGCAAGCTTGTCGAGACTACGGAAAACAGCGACGGCACGCGGACATTTCACTGGAAAATGGACCAGCCGTACACGAATTATCTGACATCGATCGTCGTCGGCGAGACGACACCGGTCGTCCAAGATTTCGAGGGCATTCCGGTTTATAACTACGGCTATGTGAACGAGACAAAAGAGGTCGCGGCGACGGTGAAAAATCTGCCCGCGAATATGAAGTTTTTCTCCGAACTGACCGGCGTTAAATATCCATATGCGAAGTATTCACAGGCGTTTGTCGAGGAATTTGGCGGTGGAATGGAGAACATCTCGGCGACCACGATGATCGAAGAAATGATCCACGACGAACGCGAATTGCTCGATACGGACAGCGAAGGGCTGCAATCGCATGAGCTCGCCCATCAATGGTTTGGCGACTATGTGACGTGCCGCGATTGGGGCCAGATCTGGCTCAACGAATCGTTCGCCAGCTATCTTCAGGCGATGTGGACGGAAAAGCTGAAAGGCCACGACGAATTTCTCTACGCCGACATCCGCGACAAACAAAACGCGACGCTCGGCACTTGGGCACAGGGCAATCGGCGGCCGATCGTTACGAAATATTATGCCAATAAGGACGCGATGTTCGACGACTACGCGTATCCGGGCGGTGCGTCGGTGCTGCATATGCTTCGCAAGCATTTGGGAGACAAGATGTTTGCCAAATCGCTAAATCACTACCTCAAATCAAACGCTCATCAGCCGGTCTCGACCGAGGATCTGCGGATCGCGATCGAAGAAACGACGGGGCAATCGATGGACTGGTTCTTCGATCAGTGGCTCTATCGAATGGGGCATCCGATCTTCGAAGTTACACAGGCTTACGACGAAGCCGCGAAGAAGGTGACGCTCAACGTCAAACAAACCCAAAAACTCGATCTCACAAATGAATATCCGCAGGTTGCGTATTTCCAAAGTTACGTTGATGTCGCGATCGACAACAAAGTGCAGCGAGTTTGGCTGGAACCGAAGGCGGAGAATGTGTTTAAGCTGGATGCGGCGACGAAGCCCAAACTCGTCAATTTTGATTACGAAGGTACCTTGCTCAAGGAGATGACGTTTGAGAAATCGACCGACGATCTGCTCTATCAGATGGCGAACGACAAAGATCCACTGGGGCGGCGTTGGGCGATGAATGAGCTTGAAAAAAAGGCGGCTGTTCCGGCGGACAAGGTACGGATCGTAAATGCTCTTATCACTTCGGCGGAGAAAGATCCGTTCTGGCGGATACAGCGTGCGGCTTTGTCGGTGATCGCGAATATCTATTCGCCAGATCCGCCGCCGGGAACTGAGCGTCCGGCCGTGAAGCTGGATGCAAACGTCGAGGCTGCGGTAATTCGCTTGACGAAGCATAAGGTCTCGTCGGTTCGCGGCGATGCCCTCGAACTGCTCGGGGAAACGCAGGACAAAAAGCACAGCGAGATGCTGCTGGCCGGTTTGATTGACCGCAGCTATGAGGTGATCGATCAATCGGCACTCGCGATCGCACGGGTTAAAGATCCGCGTGCCTTTGAGGCATTATCGAAACTGACGACGACGGCGTCGTGGAAAGGCCGCATTCAAAGTGCGGGTTTGACGGGTCTAGGCGAATTGGGCGATAAGCGTTCGTTCGAGATCGGATTTAAGGCCGCGACGGACAAGACGCTGCCCGCCAATGCGCGTGCGGCGGCACTCGTGATAGTTGGAGCGACGGGCAAAGGCGATCCTCGTGCGTACCCGTTGATCTATGAAAAATTCAAGGCGGCATTCGACGCCTCCAACATTCAGGGCATTGTCAGCGGACTTCAGGCGATTGTCAAACTCGCCGATCCGCGTGGGCAGGAAGCCATTGATATGCTCAAGGTGAAATTCAAAGACAATCCGGGGGCGATGCAGTTTATTAATGGACAAGAGGCTGAATTTAAGGCGGCGCTGAAGCCGTAAATTTGAACCGAACGTGAATAAACAGGCCGCCTCCATAAAGGGGGCGGCTTTTTTCTTTATCTCAATGACATATTACTGTATTCATGACATTTTATGCTAAAATGTCATGTGGGGTGTTAATGACATTATGCTTACAAATGTTCGAACGAAAGTAACTCAGGGCGGAAGGATAGTCATACCCGTTGAATTCCGCAAACAGTTAGGCATCGAGATCGGCGAAGATGTAAATTTGTCGGTAGAGGACGGATCGTTGAATATCTCGACCAGTGAAAAGGCCCTGGAGCGACTTCAAAAAATGGCGCGAAAAGTCTCGAACGGTCAATCCGCGGTTGTCGACGAGTTGATCGCGGACAGGCGCAGGGAAGCTGAGAATGAGTAAAAAGGTGCTGGATTCTTCGGCAATTCTAGCCGTGATCTTTGGGGAATCGGGATCTGAGTTTGTCAGGCCATTGCTGGACAATTCGCTCGTCAGCACGGTGAATTTCGCCGAAGTCTGCACGAAACTTGCGGAAAACGCTATCTTGTCCAGCCAGTCGGTCGATGATCTTCAGAAATTAGGGCTCGAGATAATTGATTTTGATCTCGAACAAGCCGTAAAAGCCGCCGAGCTAAGGCCGCTGACAAAGCACCTCGGGTTAACATTGGGCGACCGAAGTTGTCTTGCCCTCGCAATACTTAGAGATACCACGGCGGTCACGGCCGATCAGGACTGGAAAAAGCTGACTGTGTGTCCGGTTGAAGTCATCCGTTAACATCAAAGGGCCGCTCCGAGATCTCGGGGCGGCCGATGGTAAATAGAAACGACGCGGATAGGAATAAATTCTTATCCGCGTCGTTCGTTTTGATCGATGCCGATCTTCGACTGACGTTCACGCCGCCCGCTTATGCAGGCGGTTCTGACTTATTGCCTACAGACGCGGTATGCCGAGTTGTAAACTGTCGAGTTCGGGAAGGTGGTTATTCCTTTGTAGCAGTTCGTACTGCTCGCGAAACCCGTGAATTCGAGTTCGCCGGTCACCGTGAAATGGAGCGATCGATTTGGCAGGACGGCCTGGTCCCAGAATCCCGTGTATTGCGGATAATTCGTGACGCTGAGTGTGCCGCCGAGGTTGAAATCGAGACCTAGAACCGTTTGGATCGAACTAGGAAAAAGCTCGCACTCATAAAACGATGTCAATCCGGTGCCAGTGCACGAGGAAACGATGTATGAGCCCGGAGTCAATTCGTTGATCGGATATGTAACCGAAGGAGTGAACGAGAGGGTGTTGTTAGCCGCGTTTTGCTCGTTTGTGCTATCGGTCGTGGCGGTAGTTTTGAGTGTCGGTGCGATCGTCGCGACCTGAAACTCAAAGGTGAATGTCACGAACTTTGTTTGGTTGTTGCCGAGGTTCCCAACGTTACACGTTATCTTGTTGCCGGCAGTCGAACATGTGCCCGAGCTGGCCGAAACGCCAGTCAATTTCCCGAGGATGTACTTGTTCGGGCTGGTGTTCGTGAGCGGAAACTCGACGACAATTTTGACATTTTGTGCGGTCTGGTTACCGATATTTTTTACACGGGTCGTGTATTGATATGCCGATTCGACGACCGGCGAGGCGTTGCCCTGCCACGGGCGAACTTCAAGATTTGGTGCCTGAGCAGCGGCTGCGTTTGCGGCTCCAAATACGGTGACTACGGTTAAAAGTGAAAGAGCTGCGAAGCTCCGATGTGAAAAGTTCTTCATTTTGATTCTCCTAATTTATTTCTACAAGCTCACGCGTGTGCTTGACGAATGAACGCGAAATCGCAGGCAACCTTGCACGGTTTCTCGACATTTGGCAAAAAGTTGGTTAGACTAATCAGGAATTGTGGTGAGTTATTGCAACTTGCGGCCACGTAAAATAAACCGCTAAACAGCAAAGAGTCGAACGAATCTTACGAAACTCTGTGCTTGTTTGGCACAGAGTTTTTGTCTTTGCGAATGGCAAGTTTTTCTGTGGATTGAACGAACAGTGCAGGCTCTCAAAAGAAATGGAAATTCC
>JANLTF010000220.1:0-2649 GCA_031362825.1 Acidobacteriota bacterium
CTTCGGCGGTTTCGTCGGTGGTCAGGCCGCCGAAGTAGCGGAGTTCGACGATCTTAGCTTTTGTCGGGTCCATTTTGGCAAGTTCGGTGAGGGCGTCGTCGAGGGCGATGAGGTCGGCGGACTGCTCGTCGGAGGCGTCGATCTCTTCGTTGAGAGTCATTATCTGGAATTCGCCGCCGCGTTTTTCGGCGTTGTGTTTGCGGGCATGATCGACGAGGATCCGCCGCATTTGATTTGCGGCGACTCCGACAAAGTGTGCTTTGTTCTGCCACGAGACCTGCGTGATATCGACCATTTTCATGTAGGCTTCGTTGACGAGAGCGGTCGGCTGGAGTGTGTGATCGCTGCGTTCGCGGCGGAGGTAGCTGGCGGCGATACGCTTCAATTCGTCGTAGATCATCGGCAGCAATTCATCGACGACATCGCGTTTGCCGTCCGATAGTTTGATGAGAAGGTCTGTAACGTCGTGCGTGCTCATTGGGTTACAGATATTTTAACTTGATAATGAGTGCAAAAACAATTTGCTATTAACCTGAGATACGTGCATTATAGTATCTGTTAATCCTACTCTCGCGTACGAAAACGGTACGCGCTTCGTCTTTAACGATTTCTGGATAAGTTTGAGAGCGGGCCCTGTATAGTTAATTAGAAGTACGCTCTGTTAGTTTTTTGAGTATCCGAAATCCGTCCATCTGCCTTTAACAAAAGCCACCTGTTCGATTCGACGCTTCTTAAGAATTCCCGAGAAGGGAAAAGGTAAATAAAACAATGTCAATGAAATTATATGTAGGAAATCTTTCCTTCAACACAAGCAATCAGGATCTGAACGACCTTTTTGGTGCGATCGGAACTGTCGAATCGACAAACATCATCGAAGACCGCGAAACGGGCCGTTCACGCGGATTCGCTTTCGTCGAAATGGCTTCGCAGGCTGATGGCGAAAACGCTATCGCACAGCTCAACGGCAAAGAAGTTGACGGACGCGAGCTCAAGGTCAACGAAGCTAAACCGCAAGAAAACCGCTCAGGCGGCGGTGGCGGTGGTGGTCGTGGTGGAAATCGCGGCGGCGGCGGCTACGGCGGCGGCGGCGGCGGTGGATACGGCGGCGGCGGCGGCGGCCGTTGGTAGTTTGTAAAAGATCAAATAGATCTTATAAGAGATGCCCGTCAGCGAAAGCTCGGCGGGCATTTTTTATTTTCGAAAGTAAAACCCAATAATCGTGGTACAATCAATAAATGACACACAGCCCTCTAGCCATTAAGCGCCGCCATGTTCTCGGAGACCTGTATAGCAAGTGCGACGCAGTCGAACAGATACCTGTCTATCTCGAAAGCCCCGATGGCGAAATGATCGGCCACGTTGACGAGGGCCTCGGCCATTACGCCGATGCGTATTGTTTTCACCTGCCCGAGGACGTCTGCAAAAAACTCGCCACCGGACATTATATTTATTCGTTTGATTACGACTACACCGACCCCGACGCTGTTCAGAACCGCGACCGCAGGATCAAATTGAATTTGATCGTGCTTACAGGACGTAAGGTTCCGACGCCTGCCGTCAGCCGTTCGTCAAAGAAGGCAGCAGCAGCGTTAGAAGCATTGGGAGCGAATGCTGAACCAGAAACCGTAGCTGCCGGATAGAGCGAAGCATTTTTAATAAGAAAGCCACGAAGCCACGAATAAGAAGTTGATCTTGTTCGTGGCTTCGTGGCTATTTTGATTTTGACTACAACGCGTTCAATACTTCTACAATTCTAACCATAGCGAGCGTGTCCTGATAGCAATACGCATCGAGATCCGCGAATATTTGTTCGCGCTCTTCGGCTGGTAGATCGCGTTTAGCGGCGTGGAACCATTTTATGGTGGCGGTCATACCGTCGCCGATGCCGAGGTCGGTGTATTTTAGCTCGGGGACGAGGACGGGCAGAACTTTTTTAATGGAACTCCGACCTTTGAAATCGGGATGGATGTAGAGTTTATCGGCGAAGATCTTCATGAGGTCGTACGTCTTATCGTTCACCTCTTCGAAGAAATTGGCGTATTCAGGGAACATGGCGGCCATTTCGGTGTTGCGGGCCTTTTCAAATCCTTCGTACCAAACCAGAACGGTCCCGATCCCGCCGGACATCGTTTCTTTTAAGCTCGCCGCGAGAGCACGCGGCGGATCGTCGTCGCCGTGAGATAGAAACTGAGCATGTTTTAGTTCGCCGCCGGGCTCATCTAGTGTGTGGAGCGAATACTGGAAACACATCTGCTGAAAGGGTTTGATGCCGTCAAACTGCGGTATTGCGTACGCGAACGTCTCGTAATCGAGAAAATGCAGCGGATAATGCCACGCGTCCATTCGTTCGGCGATCTTTTCGCGATTTATCACAATTGCATTGGTCTTGGCGGCGTCCACTTGCGTGCGCTGTTTTGCGGAAAGCGGAAAATCGTCGGGAACGTCGGTGATCGCAACGATGCCTTGTGAAAGCAGATCGCGGCGTTTGTCGTTCTTTAGAAAGGCGATGTCAAAGACCGTATAGTCTGGAAGCCCGGGAAAGTGAAGCTTGATATAGCGGCATTCGAGCTTGTTGTCCATGCAGTAGTCGACGAGCGATGGGGCCGGTTCGGAATCCGCGTAGATACGTGCGGCGGAGATCTGTTTTTC
>JANLTF010000231.1:0-6583 GCA_031362825.1 Acidobacteriota bacterium
ATCTTATGCGCAGTTTCAGGCCTATGTTGATTTGCTCGTCAAAATGAACTGTATGCAAAATGGTTCGAAGATCTGGTGGGACGTAAGGCCGCACCATCTTTTCCCAACGCTCGAGTTTCGCATCTGCGACATTCCGACGCGTGTTGACGATACGATCGCGATCGCGGCACTCTTCCAAGCTATCGTTGCAAAATTGATGGTCCTTAACGAAGGCAATATCGGATTCCGCATCTATCACCGCCGCCTGATCCTCGAGAATAAATGGCGTGCGATCCGATATGGCCTTGACGGCATGATGCTAGATCTCGGCAAACAAAAAGAGGTCCCGGCCCGGGATCTGATCCGTGAACTGCTCGATTTTGTCGATGACGTTGTCGACCCGCTCGATTCGCGCAAAGAGATCGAACACATCCACACCATCCTCGAACGCGGCACGTCGGCCGACGAACAGCTAAAGGTCTTCGAAGAGACCGGCGGCGACTTTAACGCGGTTGTTGATATGCTGATGGTAAACACGCTGGAGAATGTGCCCGAGGATTGTTTTGCTTAGGTCATGGAAGTCGAAGCAGAGAAACTTCGTCATCCTCATAGAACATTTCTATGACGTTGAAACCTTTGCGAATCAAGGACTCGACTTGACGTGAAGAACAGTTCCCAAGTTTTATCCACAGGACTTTTGGAGGGTTGCCGAAGACCAGGCTTAGATCGTGCATATCTGAGTCTTTCGACACAATTATCAAGTCATTGGCCTTGGCGTAATCCCAAACTTTCGAATCGTCGGTAGTGGACATACCAACGTCTCTTACATGAAGAGAGCCTGGAAAAAGGTCTTCCAATCGGCGAGCCAAAGCTGGCGATAGATTTTCGTCAAAAATTAATCTCACGCTGCAAGCGGAACTCCCATCAATCGCCTTTCACGGTCCGCTGCATAGGCAATACAGGCTTTCAAATCATTGTGGGTTAAATCGGGAAAGTCCTCCAATATTTCTGTCTCGCTCATTTCAGAGGCCAAATATTCGAGAACTTCATAGACCGTAATGCGCAAGCCCCGCACACACGGCTTTCCGCTACGTTTACCCGGTTCGACGGTGATATAGTCTCGGTAGTCCATAGCCTAATAATAACAGTAAAGTCAGCGATTCAAGAAAATTCTTACTTCGAATGAGCAAAAATATAAGTAAGATATTACCGAAGAAATTTCTTAATATATCGAAACTGTCAGCGTAAACGTCGTTGCGGCGCCGCAGTTGTTAAAGACGTCGATCCAATTATCGCCTTGGTCGGTCGAGTAGGATTCGCTTGTTTGCTGATTGCCGAGCACAACGCAGCCGTTGCGCGAGCTGACATTTGCGGAAAGCGTTTGGCCGGATCTGGCGGCCAGAATGTATTTTCTTTGTCCCTTTCCACGGATGGTCGATGAAACAGTTGCAGAGGTCCGGCCGCGGGCAAAACGAATACGCGTTCCGACCTGAGCAAAGGCGGCTTCTGCGGAAAATGCCATCAACGTTAGATACATCAGCGACAGGGTTAGCAGTTTTTTCATTATTTTCTCCTTAGCATTGGATCGAAGATCCAAAAATAGACATCCTATATAAACTAATGGCAAAAACTCAAAAGTATTTCAGTTGTACAAAATGGGATATTGCCCCATCTTCACAAAAAAGTGAAATAGGTAAACCGGAAAATAGAGTTTTAGAAAAAAAAGAAGAGTGAACGGCCGAATTATTGATCGCGATGTTCGAGAGCGAGTTTTAGAAAATTCTCAAAAAGGATACGGCCGTCGCGGCTTTCGTTTTGGTGTTCCCAGCGGGTCGGGTTTTTGCGCCAGTCTTCGAATGATTTTTCGAGATGAAACTGAACGCAGTAGATGAGCTGTTCCGGAGTTTTCCGCACCATCATCTGATTTTTGCAGAGGTATGAGGTCGCTAGGAGTTTGAAACCGTCGGGCACGCCATCGACCTGGACGCCGTGATTTTGCCAGACACGCAAGATGTCGTCCTGAGTGGTGTATTCCTGCCAGATACCCGATTTTTCATCCTCATTGCCCTCAAAAATCGGATCGGTCTTGTCGACGATCTTGACGAAACGATACTGATATTCGACAACGCGGCCGGTGCGTTTGTCGGCGAGTTCCAGATCGTCGAGCGTTTTGAGCTTGGAGCCAAAGGCGATCGCTACCAGTTGGTGAGCACCGCAGATGGCGAGAATGGGAATCTTTGTCTCTTTTACAAACTCTGTAAAACTCGCGATGTGCTTGGGATTATAATAATCAAAATCAGCAAACGTGCCGCTCATGACGATCGCGTCAGGCCGAAATTTCTCTGCGGCATCGGCGATCTCGGAAAGGTGCACGGTCATCGTCCTTGGGTTTTTGACGAGACGAAGGACGTTGTTTGCAATGTTGTTGCAGGCCATACCCGAGACGAAACGTTCGAATTCAAGCTTTTGCTCGGTCGTGCCGTTCCAGTCTTTGTGGGCGAGTTCGGACAGATCAGATTCATAGCGAAGCAGATCGTTAACGATAAGGACCTTCGCAAAGTCGATCTTTTTCTCGATCGGCTCGTACCGGCAAAATGTGGCCTTGTTGTACGGGAATGGAAGCTTTTCGGTCTCGGTTACCTGTTGCACTGCATCAAACATAGCTCTATAGAATCGAAGTTAAATACGCGAATAACGCGCATCATTCGATTATATCATCAATTAACGCTCCGTAAAGGCTGACGAATGCACCGCACTTGAAGTGCTTTGCGCCAGCCTGATCCAGACGATTGAGATTACAAAGGATCTCTTCGTTCGGATCGTCTTTTTTTTCGCACATCAGGCACATCTGCGGCACCGGTATTGAAGCCGGGTCGAGTTCGTTTCCATCATCGTCGTAATACGGCATGGCTTACTGCTTTCTCTGCTTCGTCTCGAGGTTAAACTCGGGCATCGCAGCTCCGGCACCTGCTTCTTCGATCTCGGTTCGCATAGTTCTTATGAGTTTTGTTCTTGCTCGTTTTTTAGTTTGGTCGCCGTCTTTCCTTGTTAGTTCTGTAATTAGAATTCCGGCCCGATGCCAGGCCGTTTCTAGTTCGTCGGCAAGCGGCGAGATCTTGGTAATGTCATAGGGAATCGCAAAATCGGACACGCCAATGCGGGCGAAAACGCGCATATATCGTGCAGTCGCTAGGTCGGGACAGGCGAAACGGCGCTTGCCAACCTTTAACTCTATTCCGAGAAGGGTATATTGTATTTCCGAGACGTTCTCGCGGGTCGGAACATCAAGGTGAACCGAGCGGGTTCGGGTGGGACGCACCTTCTTCGCGTAGATGGCCGGGAGCCATTCGTCCGCGAGGCTTAGCTTTATCTTTTCCACGACGATCATCGGGCAGTGTTACTTCTCAGCCCTGACAACGCTCGCTGGTGACTGTGCAAATTTTGAGATGACGCTGTCACCAAATATTCCGAAGTAGAACACTCCAAGGACCGCAATAACTAACGCCGCGGTCATCGGAGCAGCCATCTTCGGAGTGTGCCAATCGGATGTGCGTTCGCGGAAGAACATCACGACAATAAGACGAAGATAATAATATGCAGAGATCGCAGAGCCGAGCACGGCAACGACAACGAGGATCGTGATCAGCACATTTCCGGCCTCAAGTGCTGGACGGAACACCAGTATTTTTCCGATAAATCCTGCGGTCAGCGGCATTCCCAAGAGCGAGAGCATAAACAGCGAAAGCGAGAACGCAAGCACCGGCGTTTTGAATCCGATGCCGTTGTAATCGTCAAATTCGGTGCGTCGGTCGTTCTTTTGTGCCAGCAGCGTCACTATCGCAAACGCACCAAGATTGGTCACGGCGTAGGTAAGCATATAGAAAGCGACAGCGGCAATGGCAATGTCACGCTGTTCGGTGGTCTTCGCCATTCCTGCCCCGACAAAACCGACCAGAGCATAACCCGCGTGTGCGATCGACGAATAGGCGAGCATTCGCTTGACGCTCGACTGCATGATCGCGGCGACGTTGCCGACTATGATCGTCACCATTGCAAGGACCGCAATTGTCGTGATCCAAGACTGATGCAGGTAGCCAGAAACCGCAACGCCATTAACAAGCGGAAAGCCGAGCACAAAGACACGCATGAACGATGCGAAAGCAGCGGCCTTTGGCCCGGCGGCCATAAATCCGGTGATCGGCGTCGGGGCACCTTCGTACACGTCGGGCGTCCAGACGTGAAACGGAGCCATCGCGATCTTAAATCCGAAACCGATGATCATCATCGCCGCACCCACTAATAAGAGTGCCGGAAAATTCGGATCGGCCATTTTCTGGGCGATCGCAGTCAGATTTGTTTCGCCCGTCGCACCGTAGGTGAGTGCCATTCCGTAGAGCAAAAACGCCGAGGCGAATGAACCGAGGATGAAATACTTCATCGCGGATTCGTTCGAACGCAGATCGCCCTTTCGCAAACCGGCCATTACATAGGTCGCAATGGAAAGTGTTTCGAGGCCGAGAAATATAACGACAAGGTCATTGCCCGCCGACATCATCATCATGCCGAACGTCGCAAACAGCAGCAAAGCGTGATATTCGCCGGCCGGGACGTCTTCGCGTTCGACCCAAACGGTCGAGATCAAAACGGTCATCGCCGAGACAAACAGGAACACGAACGAGAAACTGAGCCGCAGATTGTCGTGAGCGATCATGCCGCCCCAAGCGTTCGCGGGTGCCGCAGTTCCCCACATCGTCGCGAGCATCACGCCCGAGCCGACGAGGCCGAGCAAAGCAATAATGCCCGAAACAGCACGCTGCTTTGGAAAATAACTGTCGTAAACCATTACGACGACGCCCGCGAGAGCGACAATTATCTCAGGAAGGATAACCGTGACATTCGCGTTTGGCGGAGTTAGTTCTGATAGGAAAAATGTACTCATCGTATCTACAATGTCGGTATCGAAAGGTTCTTACAGATCTTTTTCGCCAACAGGTTTGAAACTTCGGTATGTCTAGGAACCGCCTCGGTATGCCCTGTTCTCGGGTTGCACCAAAGCGAATGTTCTTTTCCTTCGCGTTTCAAAAAACATCCGTGGCGACGAAGATGTCTGAGTAACGAACCGCGTTTCATACACCAACCACTATTGACTCACGGATCGCAGTCGGCGGCAGTCCACGAAGCCCATCTTCGAGCCTGTCTTCGAGGATCAGCCCGATCGCGGACGCAAGGTTCGCCCTGCATTCTTCAACCGTGCGGCCCTGCCCATTTGCCCCGGGAATCTCCGGGCAATACGCAATGTACCAATCCTCGTCCTTTTCAATAATTGCGGTGAATTCGCTATTCATATTCATTACCTCATAGCGTCAATTATCATTTATCGTGTTCGACATCCGCAACCGTGCCGCCGGCCCTATGCATTACGTTCGCCTCGATCGCCTTGACGGCCGCTTCCGAGCGGCTGAGAAACGGTTTCGGGAACACGCCCATGTAAACCATCAGAATGATCAGCGGTATCATCAGCCCGATCTCGCGCCAGCTTAGGTCGGCGAGCGATTTGTTCTTGTCGTTCGTGATCTTGCCAAAGAAAACCCGCTGCACCATCCAAAGCAGATAAACGGCCGCGAAGATCACGCCGGTTCCGGCGGCCATGGTCGCGATGACGTTCCAATTGACCGCAGCGGTTACACCGAGTACCGTCGATTTGAACATACCGACCATGATCAGAAACTCGCCGACGAAACCATTAAGGAATGGCAAACCGATCGACGCCATCGTCGTGATGACAAATATCGTCGCGTAGATCGGCATCACATTTGAGATGCCGCCGAACTGTGTGATCTCGCGCGTATGACGGCGTTCGTAAATAAATCCCACGAGCAGGAACAACGCTCCGGTCGTCACGCCGTGAGCGAGCATCGTAAAGAGTGCTCCCTGCATTCCCGCCTCAGTGAACGAGAACATTCCCAATATCACAAAGCCCATGTGGGCCACCGACGAATAGGCGACGAGCCGTTTCACGTCGGGCTGGACCATCGCGACGAGAGCTCCGTAGATAATGCCGACGATCGCAAGCGTAATAAACAGCCACGCCCATTCGCGGCTCTGTTCGGGGAAGAGAGCGAAATTAAAACGCATCAAACCGTACGTTCCCATCTTGAGCAGCACGGCGGCTAATATCACCGAACCCGCAGTCGGAGCCTCGGTATGTGCGTCCGGCAGCCATGTGTGGAACGGAAACAACGGCACCTTGATCGCGAAGGCAAGAGCGAACGCCATGAACAGCAGTGTGCCGGTTCCGGCCATCGCTCCGCTAAAACTCATCGTGCCGATCTTGAGCGCATTCGTTATTGCGACCAGATCGAACGTCCCGGCAAAGCCCGTTTGATCGGCGTAAATAAAGTAAAGTGAGATGATCGCGACCAGCATCAGCAAACTGCCGAGTGCCGTAAAGATAAAGAACTTGACAGCCGCGTAGATGCGGTTCTCGCCGCCCCAAATGCCGATGAGGAAAAACATCGGAATAAGTGAAGCTTCGAAAAAGAGATAGAAAACGAGCAGATCAAGCGATACAAACACGCCGATCATCGCCGATTCGAGCAGCAGA
>JANLTF010000241.1:0-10505 GCA_031362825.1 Acidobacteriota bacterium
GTGCTGCCGCTGATCGTCGTTACGATCGAGCCGTACGCTCCGAAAGAGATCACGCCGTCGGTCATGATGCTGAAAACTCGTGTGCCCGTTGCCGTGACGCCGGTCGGAGTGGTCATATATGCATAGCCCGTAAAAAGTGCCGGACCCGATGACGATGATGGCGTTCGTCCGCCGATAAAGTTGTATCCGCTCTTCAGCCCGCTACCAAGCGAGGCGTCAAGCAAATTGACGCTGCTGAGGTCGGTGAATGCTTGTGTGGTAAGACCCGTGGTCGAGCCAGCGTAGTTGCCTCCGCCGTACGACGAAGCGTACGTCATTTGAGCTCCGTGATAGGTCCTGAGCGCGGAGATCGCCGATCCTTCGTTAGCGCTGCGGCGGGCGGCGAGCAGATTGGGGATCGCGATCGCGGCAATGATGCCGATGATGACCACAACGATAAGTAATTCGATCAGGGAGAATCCTTTTTGTGCCTTCATGATAGATATTGTTCTCCGTGGCAAAGTACTTGGCCTTGTCGAGGCCAGAACCACAAGGCTGCATCATTCAATTACCGTGCCAACGGCGAAAGCCCCTAAAACAGGGGCTCAAACGGACGTCGGGCATTTATAGAAAACGGAGAGTTAACAAAATTCGTCAATGGCCAAACCTGGAAGAATGACAATTTTTGGCAGTTTAAAGATTAGTTCGCAATGGCTCAGAAAACGGGACTGCGAATGACCGTCCCGGCGTATTCCGTTTCGGTACGCACATTCACAATCGGGGCTCTAAATATGGCTGTGGTGCCGTATTAATTAGACTTGGGCTTGTCGGCGGTTGGCGGCGGCGTACGTTTGGCGCTCCATTCATCGCTTGCCGATTCGTTGAAATATACGGTTCCGCTCATCGTATCGCCCGTTACCTTGCCCGCGAAGGTCAGCGTCACGGCGTTGCCGTTATAATTGATCGTGTAGTTAAAGCTGATGTCCTCGCCCTTGACGGTGCCGGTGAGAGTCACGTCGCCGTTCGAACGTTTGGCAGTGCCGGTGATCTTCTCGCCCTCGACGCTAAAGACGAGCTTGAACGACCTAGCTCCGCCCGGCGTATTGTAAACCGCGTCCCACTCGCCCGCGACCGACTTTGTCTGAGCGGACATGCTCCCCGCTCCAACCAATATCAAACCAATAACAAAAAATGCAGGTAAAATGATCTTTTTCATATAAAACTCCTATTGCCGTATCATACTCCCTTTCTGTCGCGGTTCGCTAGCCGCAGTGTTCACGCATAGTTGCGGCAATGCTTCTTGACCTGCCGCAGACTTTTCAACTAGAATCTCAAAAGTTCAAACAGAGGAGAATTATGACAAAAACCTTTAAGTACGTTCTTTCCCTTGCAATTATGACGATCGCGTTTTCGGTCGTGGCGGCTGCTCAGTTGCCTTCGCTGGCGAACGTCGGGGACGACGTTTACACGTCGGAGGCTGATGGATTCGAGATCGCCGTTCCGGAATCGTGCGTTAAGACCGGAGCCGACGACGGCGGCAGAGCATATACATGCGACGTTAAAGAGGGCCGTATTTCAATACTGGTCAATCCGAACAATGCTGTTGTCAAAACCGACGCCGACGTCTCCGGATTCCTTAGAGGATTTAAGGAAGGATTGCTGAAAAATCCAAATATCAAGTTTTTTGGAGAATCGACCGCTAAGATCGGCGACTACCGAGGTGGTGTTTATCAGGTCACACTCGATGGCGACAAGACCCTTATGGTCGCCCTCGTATGGAACAAATTCTCCGTCGTCATCCTCGGCCGTGCCGACAGTAAGGTCGCAAACTCCGCCGACCTCATCGGCGCCGCCGTCGAGAGCTTCACGTTCGTCAGCCCAACCACGAAATAGCGGCGAATCAAGACATTGATCCGAGCGTGGGACGCAAAAACCGTAAAAGGTGACGCGCAAAACGGGATTTGTGACGCATAAAACGGCAGTAGCGACGCGCAAAATACGCTCCGAGACGTATCGATCTCGTGTTTTAAATGCCCGTGGCCATATTTACATCAGGGTTGCGACTAATTCATCCATCTCTTCTTCTGGCGACGGTTCGGTACCGGGGCGCCAGTTGGTCGAGACCCGGCCGTATCGCCTTGCTCCCGGATAGATCGGCCTCTGAGCTTTCTTGCCTCCGATCAGCCATTCGCGGAGCTGCTCGTAATGTTCGTCCGAAAGCTGTTTCAGATGAGGATCGACGTCCGTGTCGTTCGGCGAATATCGGAGAGGACCGCAGATATCGCAGTCGTCCGGGCAATCGTCATGGCCGTGAATATTACTTTGCACGAGAAATCTGTTGTGTGCGGCCCGCCGGCTGCACATTCCACAGCCGAAACAGCGTTCGTAGAGACACCTTTCGAACATATAAAATACAGGTTCGCTCTTCTTTTTAGGCGTTTCCAATACCGCAGGAGCCATTTTTAGATAGCGCTGAACGGTCGTTTTAGACATCTTTAGTAACGCGGCGATCCGCCGTATCGAATTCCCGTCTTCGCTCAAACGCTTGATCTCGCGGACCCTTGACCATTCGAAATTTGCGCCGTCTCCCGCAACGACGCAATCCTCTGAATGATAGTCAAGGAATTTGAACGCCGGGAACTTATCGTCGATCTTCACGATCCTAAAGTAAGGCAAATGAGCTGAGCCGAACGCGAGAGCTGCCGCCCCGGGTTTGATGTGTTTGACATAGCGCATAGACGAATCCGCACCGCTCGTTCCGATGGCAAAAATGTTGTCGGCATAATTTGCCATTACACTCGAACACGCCATATCGCTTGCGGAAATTCCGCGCCGACGCACCGGCCTCGCGGTATGCGTCAGAACCAGTATCGACAGGCCGTATCGATTTCTCAGCCGCCGGAGTTCGAGCATCACAGCCGCCGTCTCACGCGGGATCATATACTTCTGCAAAAACGCGATATTGTCGATAATTACGACCTTGGCCCCGCTCTTTTCGATCATCGGAGCAAGATTTGCCGCTTTCAGATATGTTGCGTTCCTTATCGACGGACGCAAAAAACTATCTGAAAATCGATGTCTTTTCGCGCGTGGAGACAACCGCCGCATCGAGCCGAGTTCAGCTTCTTCCGTGTATCGCCGCCGAAACTGGCTCGCCGATTGTTCGAGATCAATATAGAGTACTTTTTGCGCCCTCACCGTCATTTCCATCGGCTCGATCGGCCGCCCGCGCGCGATCGATTCGCCGATCTGCACCGCCAGCAAACTCTTGCCGCAGCCGGCGTCTGCAAACATCACCGACACTTCGCCCGTCAACCAAAGATCGCCAAACAGCATCTTCGGATCATCGTCCGCCCCTTCACTCAGAGTCTCGTTCGCAGTTCTTATCTCAAATATCTCTTCGGTTGTCGTTTGTGTTCCATAGTCGTCCATCGTGATCGTTACCTCACAGAAGATCATTGACTCAGCATAATAGTGTGATATTATAGTAGCATGTATGTTGCGTCTGTGCAACTGTTTTTACGTAAGCGATATTTGAAAATTTAATTTTGGGTCAAAATTGATCGAAAATCGTGCGCGCGCTGGGACACTGGGACACGGGACACTTGGCTGCCGACAAAAACCGTCAAGCGTCGTGTTTTATTGCATAATTCGTAATTGCCTGTTCCTTGGTTTCGCCGAAAGCGTACCACTTTCCGTCTTCAAAACTGACAAAACGGGGCCCAATTATGCAATATTGGCCGCCATCGATGACGATCAGCGTCCCGCCGGGGCCTCGCGTCGATTCGAGATCGGGATCCTTCAGGAGCACTTCACATTCTTCGGTCATGGGCGTTATTCAGTTGAGTCTTTTTGATGGTCGGCCGTCGGAGATCCTTTACCATCGAGCCCGAGTGCGGCTTTGATCTGCTTGATGTCGTTCCTCATCTCTTCCTGTTCGTCGTGAGTAAACTGATGTTGATCCTCGATGACATGCGTCAGCAGACGGGCAACGATCAGCGGAATGATGACGAGCGGCACGACGTGCATGAGAAAGACCGCGACGAACTTGCCGCCGACAGTCGTCGGATAGATGTCGCCATAACCGATCGTAAGACCCGTAACGCACGCCCACCAGATCGATTCGAGCACGGGCTTGTCTTCGAAATATGAGAACAAGAGGCCGGAAGCACCGAGGATCACGAGGTAATAGGAGATTATCTTGGCAAAGCTATTGGTCGCTCTGGATAGTGCTTTTTTTGTCCTACTGTTCATCGGGAATATGGCAGATGATAATCCAAGTTCCGACGATTTCAAAGCGACCGGCCAGCCCGCCAGCAATCGATGTGTTTGCACGCGACTACGCTCCTGCATTTTTTAGGGATTTGCGGCGATCTCTGCTATCTTTTTGTTGGAACTTTTGTTTTTTGGGCTTCGTAAGCTGTTCTTGACAAGGCGGAGTTTCGTGCTTTGATCGATCGATTGGCGGTTTTGCGGAGAGGGACGATTTTGGAAGCATTAAAGGCTGTGTCCGAAATTAATGGTGCGGAACTCATCAGGCGTGCACGTGCAGGCGACGGCACGGCGTGGGAGGATATTGTCACCGCTTATACGCGGCGGATATTCAATCTCGCCTACCGTTTTACCTCGAGCGGCGACGCGGCCGAGGACTTGACGCAAGAGGTCTTTATTCGTATCTATCGAACCCTCGATCAGTACGATCCGAAACAAGGCGACCTGTCGAACTGGCTGATGCGTTTAGCACGCAATTTGATAATCGACGATTACCGCCATCGGGCACGTAATCCGCAAAATTCGATGGCGGATGCCGTCGATGATCATAGCTACCATTTACGTGCGGTCGGAACTTCCGCCCACAAAGAGATGGAGCGAAAGGAACTTGCCGGACAGGTTCAGGAAGGCATCGATAAGTTGCCCGAAGATCTCAGAACCTGCGTGATCCTCAGAGACATCGAGGAACTGACATATCAGGAGATCGTCGATGTATTGAAAATTCCCGAGGGAACGGTCAAATCACGTATTAATCGGGGACGAATTGAATTAGCGAAGATATTGAGACGAATGAGGGTGGTGACTATCTAAGATGAGCGAGCCGAACGAAATTATCGCCGAACAAGTGGCAGGCCAGGTGCAGACGCAGCAAGCGTCGATAGGCCAGGCCGTGAGCGACGCCGGTGGCGTAGCTGCTGAAATTGGCAGCGAGTTGGCGGTCGAAGTGGCGGCAGAAAGTTTGATCGACGGGGCCGCAGATGTTGCCGGTGATCTAATTGGCGGTATTTTCGATATATTTTAAGACGAAACAAGGGGTTTTTGAATAATGATGAAGGAGCAGAACACAAGCGTAAATTGTTCACAGTTCGAAGAGCTGTTGACTGATTATTTGGACAAGGCACTTCAGCCTTCGATCAATAAATCGGTTGCCGAACACGCGCTTGCATGTCCGCTCTGCCATTCGCTGCTCAATGACGTTCGCGAATCGCTCGAAGTTTGCCACGCAATCTCAGCACCGAAAATGTCTCTGACGCGTCTCGAAGCACGAGTCCTTTCGATGACAATGCCAGAAACAGCAATGGTCTGTGAGGATTTCGAAGGCTATTTGACAGATTATCTCGACGGATTTTTGCCTGCAAATGTTTTCCACCGCTGGGAACGCCACGCCGTCCTATGTAGCAACTGTGAAGACCTTCCTGGAATGGTCGTCCGCTCGATCGCGGCTTGTTATTCATACAAAACAGAAGAACTACCTGTGCCTGCCGGATTGCATGACAGTATTCTGAATGCCACAATTGGCACCGCCGTCGCGAAAGAAGTGAAGGCATCGTGGGCGTCGCAATTAGGTGAACTCGTTCGAGGGCTTAGGTTCCCGATCGGCGTTCCGCAATTCGCATCAGTCGCAATGATGCTGCTGGTCGCGTTCATGGTATTCAGCCAGAGCGTTTCGGCAGATGGTTCGCTGTCGAACGTCTATCAACAGGGATTCCATCTGGCTGAGCAGACTTATAAGCAAAGTGCCGATGTGTGGAGCGGAACTGACGCTTCGAAAAATGAGACCAAGCAGGATCCGGTAACCGGAACGACCTACATCGAAAACGGGGAAAAACGTTAATGAACTGTGCGTATCACACACATAACGGGGCGGTCGTAAATTGCAACGGGTGCGGCAAGCCGCTTTGCCCCGCTTGCGATCATCGCATCAAGGGCTTCCCCTATTGCCAGGACTGTATCGTTTTGGGTGTCGATCTGCTGCGTCAACAGAGCCAGTCTAACTATGCTCCGTTCGTAAAGAAACGAACCTCGCCATGGATCGCGACGCTGTTGTCCATGATCTGTCCTGGCTTGGGAGCGGCATATAATGGCCAGACGACAAAAGCTATCGTTTATTTCGCGGTATTTGTCGGTCTGTTTCAGATGGCAGTTTTGACCACCGGCGTCGGGCCGATCTTTGTTTTTGGATTTATGGGAATGTGGGCGTTCTCGGCACTCGACGCGTGGCGAACCGCTCAGGCCATCCGTTCAGGTGTAACCCCCGACGTCGCCGAAGACATTCTCGTAAAGCGCTTTTCCGGCAACCCCAAATTATGGGGCATAATATTGACGGTGCTCGGCTTCGCATTTTTGTTCCAGCGAATGTTCAACATCGGTTTTATCTTCCGGGCTATCATGCCGGTGCTGTTGATCGGTTTGGGAGCATATATTTTGCGCGGCTTTTTGTTTAAGCCTAAATCCGATATCACGGTTTCAGGTCCGATCGACTCGGCTTCAACCAGCTTTGCTCTAACACAGCCGGAATTCAGGCCGACGAACTATAATACAGAAGAAGATTTCGCCACACGCTCACGGTTTGGCAGTTGGAGAGATAGGTAAGATTTGCGGTAAAGGAGTTTTATTATGCCGTTGTGGTTAGGTGTTACAGCTAAATGGGGAAGCATTGTGGTGCTCGTTGGACTGGTCATAGCTCTTGTAAAAGCGCTGATTGGATTCGTCTCTTTTGTCACGTTTGCCGTCAAGCTATTGATCGTTCTGGCGTTCGTCGCTGTCTTTGCCGGAGTCGCCTTTTTGGTCTTTCGCACATGGCAAGGAAACCGTAAACGTCCGGAATAGAACGTCTATTCGCTATCACACATAGAGCAAGCTACCGTCAAAGGCTGGTCCGACCATTTGCCTTTTACGGTAGCTTGTGGTCTTATAGTAGTTCCTCATATTTATTATTTGTAATTATTTGGATATGACAATTAGTTGACTTCCCACGCCAACGAGAGTTTAGTTTTATTTTATTCACTCTTGTTTCAGGTTTCGCGTTAGTCGCTCGCGGCTATTCTTGCGTGATTCCGCGCACCAAAACGATGGATTTTGGTGCGAGATCATATAAAGGAGCTTTAAAGCATAATGCAGAAAAACGACAAGTTTTATACTTTTCTTTTATCGCAATCATCAAAAAAGGGCGTTTATATTCGCCGGATTTCAGTTTCTAAGAGTCTATTACATTTTGGTTCGGTCGGTGTTTTTCTCTTTGTCGGCATGTTGGCCTTAGGCGTCGGTATTAGCGGTTTTGTACGCACAACGGCGTTTGCCAAGAATCTCGATGCGGTTCCCGTTACGGCCCAACTGGCAGCCGTTACACCGAAAGAAACGCAGACCATCAATTATTCTCGCCCGACGACGGTTGAAGATTTTTCAGCTAACAGCGGCGGCCCCGAGACGGCAGACGAAAATGATTCTGAAGACGCCGCCCTGAACAGCCAATTGAAAACAATACAAGCATCGATGCCGGCTGAGAATGTCCCCAATATGTGGGCTCACCTCGGCAAGATCAACAACGAATTTGGCTTTCGTCGTAATCCGTTCGGCGGCCGCTCGTATGAGTTTCATTCGGGAATAGACATCGACGGCGAACGCGGCGATCTGGTCATTGCTCCCGGCACAGGCACGGTCATTAAGGCTGGCTGGACTGGCGGCTACGGCAACATGATCGAGATCGACCACGGCAGCGGCCTCACAACCCGTTACGGCCACCTTTCGAAGATCGATGTTTCGGTTGGAGATACGGCAACTCGCGGCCAACTGATCGGCTATGTTGGTTCGACCGGACGCTCGACCGGCCCGCACCTTCACTTTGAGTTTCGCTTGAATGAAAAATCGATCAATCCGCGTCACTTCCTTCCGCAGGAACCGACGGAGATCGCAAAAGCAGCGAAATAGCATTTGGTTGAAATTGTTAAGCAAAAAAGCGGGTTGCACAGTGCGGCTCGCTTTTTTCGTTGATTGGCAAAGAAGCGGTTATGCCGATATAATAGCGAAAGAGACTTAAACTGGAAATTCTGATCGTGACTCGACGTGCCTTTAATATGAAAAAGAAAATTATTGCTTCGTACCTATTGCTTGCCGCAATCTTGTTTTCGTCCTTTTCGACTGCATTTGCGTTCGATGAAGGAATGTTCGCCCCCGGCCAGATCGCAGGGCTTCCGCTAAAGAAGAGAGGGCTCAAGATAAAGCCTGAAGATATTTATAACCCGAACGGCGGGGGATTGACGGATGCTGTTATTCGCTTGAGCATCGGCTGTACAGCCGAACTTGTCTCTCCGGAAGGCCTGATATTGACCAACCACCACTGTGGGTTTGACGCACTCGTCTCGGCATCAACGCCTGAAAAAGACCTTGTCGAAACCGGTTTTAAAACCGACAACCGCAGCGGCGAGATTTCGGCAAAGGACTATTCGATCTTTATCACAAACCGTGTTGACGACGTAACATCGAAGATCAAAGCTGGAACGGAAGCCCTCACAGGAGAGGCACTCGCCGCAGCATACAAGAAGAACACCGACGAACTGACTGCAGCCGAACAAGCAAAGGCTCCGAAAGGCTCGACCATTCGAATTCAGATGCTCAACAGCGGCTACTACTTCTATCTGTATCAGACGACCGAGATCAAGGACATCCGGGTTGTATATGCTCCTCCCAGAAACGTTGGTGTATTTGGCGGCGACCCTGACAATTTCGAGTGGACACGGCACACCGGCGACTTCACATTTCTCAGAGCGTACACGGCACCTGATGGTTCATCGGCGACGTACTCGCCAAACAACGTTCCGTTCAAGCCAAAGAAATATTTGACGATGAATATTGGCGGCCTCAAGGACAGTGATTTCGTTTTTGTCCTCGGCTATCCGGGCGGCACAACGCGTTATCGAGAGAGCCAGTCGATCGAATACGCACGCGACGCGAACTTTCCGTTCCTTGAGAGGTGGCTTACAGCGTTGAGTGCGAGTCTACGTCAAATCGGCTCGACCGATGAGGACAAACGGGTCGCTCTGCAGGGCGACATTGCCAGTTTCGACAACTCTCGAAAGGCTTTTGGCGGTGGCCATCTTAGGCTGACTCGGGCCGGCGTCGTTCAGGCACGGCAAGCCGAGGAAGCAAGGCTCGCGACATGGATCGCAGCAGATCCTGATCGTCAACGTAAGTATGGCAATGTTCTCGGGGAGCTGAAAGCACTCTCCGAAGAAACCAATGCGGCATCGAAACGCGATGCGATCATTCGTCGTTTTCCGGATCCCAACTCGATGGTCGTTTTCGGTCAGATGGTAGCTGCCGCAACTGCGGTCAAGCAGGGACGCACCCTCAGCTCCACCCAACGAGAGGGCAAGGCCGCTGAGATCGCAGAGGCCTTAAAGGGTCGCGAAGCAGGGCATGAACGTGAAATGCTAAAGTTCTTTTTCAAATCGTTCGACGAACTTCCGGCAAGCCAACGCTTAATAGCTGCGGACACTAAATTTGGCAACAAGAAGGGCAAGGCCCGCCGCGAAGCCGAAGCTGCTTTTGCAACCGAAATCGCCGACGGCCCGGATGCAACTGCCGCTAAGATCGCCCAGCTTTATGGCCTTTCATGGAGCGATATGCAGGCTCAGCATCCTTTTATCTCGGGCCTCGTTGACGAACGTGCTGCCCTTGCGACACGCGGGGCTAAGTTCGGTGCGAGCATCGACCGGCTTCGTTTGGCATACATGCAGGCGTTGACCGAGATGAAAGGCGGTCCGGTCTATCCGGACGCGAATTCCAGCTTGCGTTTTTCGTACGGCAACGTAAAAGGTTATACCTCGCGTGAATCCGAGTATCGATCGCCGTTTACCACAATGAAAGGCATGTTCGAAAAAGATACAGGGGTTAATCCTTTCGATGCTCCGCAGAAGCTTAAGGATCTCAATGCTGCTAAGGATTTTGGGCAATATGGTTCGGGCGACACAGTCGGACTGAACTTCATCTCGACCACCGACATCATCGGCGGCAACAGCGGCTCACCGATCCTTAATGCGAACGGTGAACAGGTCGGTCTCTGCTTCGACGGCAACTTCGAAGGACTCGGCAATGATTTCTATTACGATCCCGAAAAAAACCGTACGATCTCGGTCGATATTCGTTATGTACTGTTTGTTACCGAGAAGTTCGGTGGAGCAAAATGGGTCGTTGACGAAATGAAGATCGTGGGCGGTAAGAAATCGTAAAAACTTAGCCGCAAACTAACACTTAAA
>JANLTF010000311.1:0-6601 GCA_031362825.1 Acidobacteriota bacterium
TTTTCGGCCAGCAACCACTACGTGCCGATGAGATATTGGCGGAGATTTCGCCGCTCGTCGAGCGGCTGCGGCCGTTTGTTTGCGAGACCTCGCATTTTCTCGCTGAGGCTCGGAAAGCGAATAAGAAAATTTTGTTAGAAGGAGCTCAGGCGACTTTGCTTGATGTTGATCACGGCACGTATCCGTATGTGACGTCGTCGAACCCGACTGCTGGTGGCGCATCGGTCGGTGCGGGCATTCCACCGCATCATATCAGCGGTGTTTTGGGGATCGTTCGCACATATGCAACTCGAGTCGGCGAGGGGCCGTTTCCGACGGAAATGGTTGATACAGAAGAGGATATGGCGAATCTCATCCGCCAACGCGGCAACGAATACGGCTCGGTAACGAAACGCCCGCGACGCTGCGGCTGGTTTGACGCGGTCGCGACGCGATACGCTGCGGAGCTGAACGGCTTTGATTCCGTTGCCCTGACAAAGCTCGACGTGCTTGACGCATTGGAAGAAGTGAAAGTATGCGTCGGATATGAGATCGATGGCAAACGCGTCGATACATTTCCCGCCGTTTCGAGCGAACTTATCAAAATAAAACCGATCTATGAGTCGCTGCCGGGCTGGATGAGTGACACTGTAGGCACGACCGATTTCGACAAACTGCCCGAGAAAGCACAAAACTATGTGCGTTTTCTCTCCGAACAGATCGATGTCGAGATCGGCCTCATCTCGACAGGGCCGGAACGTGACCAGACGATTATCCTTAAAGATTCGGTTATGGAAGGATGGTTTCGATAAGGCAGAAACGCGACCGTTAGGAAGCGTGCCAAACGTTGGTGGAATTCTCGCTCGGCACGTTCGTTCACACTCGCGTTTCCGCCACGTGGAATATGAACATCGAGATCGTAGAATTCAGCGATGTATTGCCGATTACTTTGCCGATCTTAATTACGAATGGATCGAGAAGGCCTACACGGTCGAGGAGCATGACCGCGAGATACTCGATCATCCAGTTGAACAGATCATAGAAAGAGGTGGTCAGATATTTTTTGCGGTGGTTGATGGTGAGGCAGCGGGAACGGTTGCATTGATCGACATGGGCGACGATGCGTTTGAACTCGCAAAAATGGCCGTTTCGCCTGGGCATCGCGGGCTTGGATTGAGCAATTTGCTGATGGACTCTTGTATCGAGTATTCGCGAGGCCAGGGCAAACGCCGGATCATACTCGAGTCGAACACTAAACAGATCGCTGCGATCAAACTCTACCGAAAGTACGGCTTCGTCGAGACACCGCTTGATCCGAATTCTCAGTTTGTTCGTGCGAATATTCGCATGGAACTTGCCATATAATCCGCCAAATTGTAGAATCATCAATTCGGTCGGGAAACGCTGTGATCTTTATAGCAGCAGCCGACACACCGATTTGGTCCGATAGCTCAGTCGGTAGAGCAAGTGGCTTTTAACCACTGGGTCGCAGGTTCGAGTCCTGCTCGGATCACCATTTTCGCGGAAAGACATTCCTTCGGGAGTGTCTTTTTTTGCTTTCTGGTGTATAAATATTGGCAGAAATCGAAACTTTTCGGAGGCAAATTGAATGAAGTCGTTGATCTTATCTCTGTTCGTGGTACTTGGAATTTCGTCGTTCGCGTTTGGGCAGTATAAGAATGGAAGCGTCGAGGAAAAGCTGATCGAGTTGGATAAGGCCTGGACGTTCGCCGAGCTAAAGGGCGACAAGAAAGCGGCGGGTGAACTCGTTGCTGATGATTATCAGGGAACGACCCAGAGCGGTGAGGTCGAGAATAAGACGCAGTATCTGGCTGGGATCTCGCCGAATGCCGATATGGTTTCGTCGGACGATTATAAGATCCGCATTTTTGGAAACACGGCGATCATGACGCATCGCGGGACGGTCAAGGGTGTGCGGAATATACAATTTCGGAGCACGCACGTCTGGATCAAACGCGGCGGAAAGTGGCAGATCATCGCACACCACGGCGGACGGATAATGCCGCCCGAGGAATGATCTCAGTTACGGCTACTTTTCAGATTTGCCCGGTGTGGTTGCCGCAGCTTTGGCTCCGACGATGTAGCTGTCGCGGGCACGGAGGACTAGGTTTGGGCGATCAACGCGAACCTTGATCTGTTTTCGCTGGCCCGGTTTGCCTTCTTCGGCGGGAATGTAGCCGATGTTGTATTGGCGCCGGAGTTCCTCGGCGATGCCCTCGAATGCGGCAGTCAGGCCGCCCGGAGTCGCTTCAGGACGGAAGACGCGGCCGCCGGTGTACGTTGCTAATTCGTCGAGATACTTTTTACCGACGGCATAGTCCTCGGCAGACTGGCCGCGCGGACTGCGGATCGTACCAATTCCTCCGGGCCAACCCATGCCGCCACCGCTTCGGGGTTGTTGAAAGAACGTGTTGTAGTAGATCGGGAAGATCAAACAGTCCGATTCCTCGGCCATATCGATCGTTTTGTCATAGGTCGATTTGCTTGAGGTGGTATCGACGCCATCGGTGAAGAGTACGATCGCTTTGCGGCCTTCGATCTTGCTCAGACGTTTGCGGAGCGAGAAATCGACCGCGTCGTATAACGAGGTTCCGTCGCCCCAATCTGCTTTTCGAATCGCCTTGAATATTCGTGTACGGTCGTTGGTCGATTCGGTTAGAACGTTGATGTTCCCCGCAAATTCGATGACCATCACGTTGTCCTGAGGCTTGAGTTGGTCTACGAACGCCGCTGCGGCCCGGTGGATCTCATCTATTTTGTATTCGGTCGAAGGGCTCGTATCGATCAGCAAGATCACTGTGAAAGGCTTGTCCGAAGTGCCGAAATAGGCGATCTCCTGCTCTTTTCCATCCTCGAATATCTTGAAATTTTCCTGCGAAAGGCCTGGAATATAGAGTCCGTTTCTATCAAACACCGAAACCGGAATTGTGATCAGATCGGTATCGACCGTGACAACGTCATCGCCTTCGACAGTTACGGATGTCTCGGCTTTTGGCGTGAACACGGGCTTTCCCGTGCCATTGCCGATGCCGGGAAAGCGATCGGCGTAGGTCGCACGGCGAGGCGGATTTGGCTTTGATTCGGAATAGACGGGAGCGTCATCACGGGTTTGCGGCACGGGCGTTGGCTTGGGCGTCGGAGCCACTCGCCGGCCTGACTGGGCAAACGAGACCGACGAGAGAAGTACCAGTAACAGTAAGATCGATGATCGTTTTAACATGACGCTGATGACACTCCGGATAAATATAATTAAGTTGGATGCTCAAACCGATCAAAAAGGTTGAATAGTTTATGACAGACTGTTTATGACCGTCGTGACGCTGAATCCGAGCATTACGAGTACGACAAACCAGCCCGCGATCTGCAGCCAGAGCGGGTGACGATATTCGCGGACGACCGACGCCTTGCGTGACGCGAGCAAGACGAGCGAGAGGCCGATTGGAAGGATAAACCCATTGATCGTTCCGGCCCAGACGAGTATTTTGACGGGCTGGCCAACGAGCAAAAATATAAGCATCGAAACGAGCATAAACGCGATGATCGCGTAGTTAGGGCGGGATTCGATCTTTGGGTGGAAGGTCTTTAGAAACGAGACCGACGTGAATGCCGCTCCGACGACTGACGTTATCGCGGCGGCCCACATAACAATACCGAAAATGCGAAGTCCGGCCATTCCGGCGGCATTTTGAAAGACGGATGCGGGCGGATTTTTGTCGTTGATCGCCAGGCCCATCGTAATGACTCCAAGAGCAGCGAGAAACAGCAAGAATCTGATCACGGCGGTCAGCATTATTCCGGTGATCGCACCTCGATTGACCTCTTTTAGGGATCCGAGTCCGGTAACGCCCGCATCGATCAACCGATGGGCACCGGCAAATGTGATATAGCCGCCGACCGTTCCGCCAACTAACGTGACGATGGCTCGGGCGTCGATCTGTTCGGGGATGATCGTCCGATGAGCGGCCTCGATGAGCGGCGGCTGTGACTCGTAAACGACATAGACGATCATTACGATCATCACAACGCCGAGAATTTTTACAAAGAGGTCCATCGCCTTTCCGGCTTCTTTTACGACAAAGATCCCGATGGCGATAAGAGCACTGATCGCGGCGCCGTATTCGACCGGCAGATCGAATAAGGCGTTTAGGCCGAGGCCGGTTCCGGCGATGTTGCCGATATTAAAGACCAGCCCACCGAACGCGATCAAGAAAGCGAGGACATAGCCGCTGTACGGCACAGTTTCATTCGCAACATCCTGCCCGCGTTTGCCGCTTACCGTCAGAACGCGCCAGATATTTAACTGGGCAAATATATCGAGAATGACCGACAGCAAAATGACAAAGCCGAAGCTTGCGAGCAGTTGCTTTGTAAAAACTGTCGTCTGCGTCAAAAATCCCGGCCCGACCGCCGAGGTCGCCATGAGAAAGGCTGCACCGAAGATGACCGATGTGATCGAACGAGGTTTTGAGGTTTCTTCAGCCATTGATCGCCTTGATTTTAATGCCGTTTTCAGTCAGTTTCTTGTGGATCGCGGCAGCGAATTCCAACGCGTGATCGCCGTCGCCGTGGATGCAGATCGTATCGGCTTCTATGGTGATAATTTCGCCGTCCGTTGCGACGACATTTCCTTTAGAGATCATCCGAAACGCTTGATCTGCGGCCTGGTTGAGATCATCGATAAGTGCGTCTGGTTCGCTACGCGGAGTGAGTGAACCGTCTGCTTTATAGGTGCGGTCGGCAAACGCCTCGGACGCAGTTCGGAGGCCGAGTTTTTTTGCTTCGGAGATGGAAACACTTCCTGAAAGGCCAAAGAGGACAAGATTCGGGTCGATCGCGTTAACCGCTTGAGCAATGGCGGCGGCGATCTCGGCGTCTTTGGCCGCTTGATTGTATAACGAGCCGTGCGGTTTGACGTGAGTGAGCATACCGCCTTCTTCGAGGCAGATATCTTGTAGTTTCGATATTTGTGCGGTGACGATCTCTCGTATTTCGTCAGATGTAAGCGACATCAATGTTCGGCCGAAGTTTTCGCGGTCAGCGTAGCTCGGGTGGGCACCGATCGCGACGCCTTTTTGGATGGCGTTTCGCACTGTCGTTCGCATCTTTGCTTCGTCGCCGGCGTGGTAGCCGCAGGCGATGTTGACTGATGAAACGTAGTCCATCAGGGCAGCGTCGTAAGGGAAGCCCTCGCCCATGTCGCAATTTAGATCGACGGATAACATTTGTGGAATTATTCTACGGAAACTGATTTGGAGCAAAGGCGGACTCCAGTTTTTAGAAAATTTAGCTCCTTTGCGAAGGCGCTCGCGATTCGTTCAGCCTCGTGGATCTCGATGATGTGAAAGGCTACTTTGTCATTCGCACCGAGCTGGGCGAGGAGCGGCAGGTCGTGTTCGATCACGTGAGCAATTCGCGGATAGCCTCCGGTTGTTTGGTGGTCTGCCATGAGGACGATCAACTGGCCGTCGGGCAGGAGCTGGATAGTGCCGAAATTTACTGCGGACGAGAGCAGTTCAGTTGGGGTTATCAACGCTAGCGGCTCGCCGATCAGTCTGAAGCCCATTCGATTTGAGTTATTTGAAATTTGAAAATTTGAGATTTCAAACTTCTCAAGGCTGCTAAGATCGAGCCGGTCAAAGTCGCCGCCTTTTATCACGCGAACGGTCGGGAACCGGCTGTATCGCGGAATGAGTGAGGGCGATATTTGTTGATGAGCAGATGGCGCGGTTTGATTCGGTTCCGATAGGAATGCGATGCGATCGCCGACTTCGAGTTTGCGACCGCCAACTCCGCCGGCCTTCGCGGTCATATTTGTACTCGAACTGTCGAGCCATCTGTTGACTCGGAAGCCTCCTTTGACGGCCATATATGCTCGATTACCTGCTATTTTCTGATCAAAGCTGAGATTGCTGCCGCGCTTGGCTCGATGAAGACGCCAATTTCCTATAGCTTCGCCGTCTAACGAGGTTCCAAAGTCAGCTCCGCCGATGGCGAACAGACAGTCCTCCTCGAAAACGGTCTCGGCCGCCGGGAAGTGTATTTCGATGACCGCAGCGTTTTCGTCGTTGCCGAGCAGAATGTTGATGAGACGTGCGGCGGTTCGGTCCATGGCGCCGTTTGGGTTTATTCCGAGGCGGCGATGGCCGAAACGTCCGAGGTCTTGGACGTTCGAAAGAATGCCCGATTTTTTGATCAGAATGCTCATCAGATCGCTACAAATTTAACGCTGTCCCCGGGCTGCAAATAGCATGGCGGTTCGGCGTTTGCCGTGAACATTTCAACATCCGTGCGACCGATGATCTGCCAGCCGCCGGGCGACGCGAGCGAGTAAATTCCGGTTTGCCTTCCGGCGATGCCGACGCTGCCGGCAGGAACATTGGTTCGCGGAGTTTCTTTTCGCGGCGTTGCGATCCGCTCATCGACCTCGCCCATGTAAGAGAAACCGGGAAGGAAGCCGAGCATGTAAACGCGATAAGTTGTGGACGTGAAAATGTCGATAACTTCGGTTGCCGAGATGTGGTTATGACTAGCAACGTGATCGAGATCAAATTCGCTGCAATTGTCGAATCGAACCGGAATTTCAATCAGCCGAGACTTAGAA
>JANLTF010000324.1:0-2606 GCA_031362825.1 Acidobacteriota bacterium
CTCTTAACTCGTCATGGGCAGCCGACTATTGTAAAACGCGCGCTCGAACGGTATATTGCCGGACTGTACCTGCCGCCGCCCGCATAATCCTGTTTGACGCGGACGCTGGCGACGCGGCAAAACGGATGGTCGTCGCTCAAATCGCGGTAATAGACGTTCGCGTTTTTGGACCGGTACAGCGGCAGGATGCCGTAGTTATCTTTTTGGATATCCCAGCCCGAGTCCTCTACGCCGATGCGGTGAACTTTTATTGTCGCCGGCGTTTTGAAAATGCCCATCAACTGTTTCTCGGCAGCCGCGTCGCGGAACTTGAACCATTCCGCCGCAGGTTTGTACCGCGGCAGCTTTTCGGCGGCGGAGGCGGTCAGGGCGTCAAGCAGTGGGTCGAGCGTCGGTTTGAACTCCGGCGAGTCCTCGAGCCATTTCGCTCGTTCGCGTTTCGAAACAGCAAATAGCAGATAATCGGCTGTGGACGTTCTAACCAAATAATTTCGTTCGGAAGCATTATAGTCGTTCACCTCGTTTTGCATTTTCTTGATGTCTTCTAAATACATCTTCATATACACGCTCTCGGACGTGCGTCGCGTTTGCTCGCCGCCGATGGCGCAGGGCATGTATTCGGCGAGATTGTCGATAATCTCTACCCAGATCCCCGGATTATATTGGTAAGATTTGCCCGTATTCGGGCGCGACGCGAGCTGGCTTTTTAGCTGCCGTCCGATCTCCACAAGCTGCGGCTGCTCTTCGAGCAGAGTTTGTTTCATCTCTTTGCTGTCCGCAAACCCGCGGGCCCGAAAGGCACCGTCGGTCACCTTGAGGAGCTCCAGATTGTGTTTTTTGGCGTAGCATTCGAGATATGGCTTGATCAGCTCATTGTTGCCCCACTTGATCTTGTCGAACGCACCTGTATCGTATGGCTCGTCGTTGACGTTCGTCTGCGCCGCATTTTGAACGCAAAAAGCGAAAACGATTAAAAAAACGAACCTTGAAACTGAATTCTGTCTCATAATTTCTCTTTAATTTGGAGGTGATTTCCAATCAACCGCCATTCAAAATATTGAACAGACATCACCGAGACTCATTATCTCAGCTTTCACGTCGGCATGGCGCTAGTCTCCGTAACCCGGAATGATCACACCACCTTGCTTATATCCATCGCTCACGTGCCGATTTGTCGCTCGTGTTTTGGGAACAATGTCAGTGACAACCTTCGCAAAGATCTTGCCCATTTCCTCGATGATGACTCCGACGGAACCCGCCAGAGGCCCGAGTTTTTGGACAAGCCTTCCGAGACTTTGCATCGCCGCCCCGTCCGCTTTTGCTGTGCCTACGGGATCTGTTTCGGGATCAAAATTCCTGATTCGCCTGATGTCGCCCACTAATTTTCTTCCGTCTTCATACAAACTGACTGCGGAAAGCGGGTTCGATATTGCCGATTGGATTTGACCGATCTTACCGCGCAGATTTGTTATCTTATCCGCGTGCGGACCAAACTCAGTAGCGAACTCGAGAACCGACAGCGAGTTCTCCAATTCGCCAAGTTCCTTCTCAAGATTTTCGAGGGTTTCTTTCGCCGAGGCGCTGACCGGCCCGCAAAAGGTGTGTCCTGCAAGCCTCGGATCCTTACAAATGATCGGAGCGACTGTGTCTCTTAGATCTCCCATTTCATTAGCCTCCTTACTTGATCTTTACTTTGTAATGACGACTCTGGTGTTGTTGAAATCGTAAAATTCCAGATTGAGTTTTTCGCCGCCTTTGGTCATATCGATGTAGTAGCGGTCGCCCGATTGATCAAATTTTCCTAACTGCCAGCCTTGAGCTTTGAGGGCATCCGTGTAAGCTTTCGTGACCGTTTTCTTGTCGTCTTTGTGAACGGCGCGAAACTCTTTCGGCTCGCTTTTCCAAACGACGGCGTTTTCCTTTGCCGGTAGGTTCATTGCCGACCAAGGCTCGGTCAGCGGCACGGCGGTCACTTCGGGCTTCCATCCGCAGTTGAGTGCCAACAAAGCAAAAAGAGCGATTCCAACGTTTGTTACTAGTATCTTTTTCATTTGGTTTCTCCTTATTGATCCGGTAAGCCCAATGACAACCGTGCCGTTGGTTGCGAAGCAGATCAAAAGCCTAACGTTTCTTCATTCGAACTCCCTTGGTACCGCATTTGCATAACAGGAATTTGTATCGCAACTAACAAATTCGTGATAAAATTGCGCAAATCAGCTAATTGTTTGAGAGTGTAGTTTTATTTTTTAACTGAGTCCTTTAGTTTTGGCGAGATAGTTCTTAGAGAATTATTAGAGAGCGGTATGTCGTTGAAAACACAGAGCTTCCAGTTTGGCGACTATCTGCTCGACCTTGAGGAGAAGGTGCTGCTTTGTAACGGAAAGCCAGTGTCGATCACGCCGAAGGCCTTTCTCCTGCTGCAAGCCCTGATCGAAAAGCGCGGACATCTGGTCGAAAAGCAGGAATTAATGGCTGTCGTGTGGGCGGACAGCTTTGTCGAACAGGGCAATTTGTCGTTCACGATCAATCTGCTCAGAAAGGTACTCGGCGATAACTCAAAGGAACCGCGATTCATCGAAACGGTGCCGCGCCGAGGGTATAGATTC
>JANLTF010000327.1:0-5732 GCA_031362825.1 Acidobacteriota bacterium
AGATGCAAAAACAAGCGGAAATGTGATCAAGGCAGCAGAAATACAACCCCACATAATGAGGAAGTGCATCAACCAACGCATCGTGCCGCGTTTGAATATAAAATGTTGGCCAAGCAGATTCTTACCTATCGTTTGCGCCGCATTACCAGCATTTGCAGCAAACCTCTTCCGCTGAAAAAACAACTGTAGACCGCGAAGAAAATACGTCCTTGTCGCCGGACGCTGCAGCCATAAAGCGTAGCGGAAAAAGATCGCTCCAAACGCGACGACACTCGCCACCGTGTAACCGAAAAGAGCGGAATCGAAATGCTCGAGACTGCGCGAGCCGACGATCACCAAAACGGTGAGCAAGGCCGACGCCGCAAGGCCGATCAGGGTTGGGTTTCGATAGTTTATCTTGTCCGAAGTAATCGGAACTTGAACCGCTTTCATATAATGAGTTTTTGCCGATTAGGATCGAAACCGCTCCCGATCCGAATCTTGGCGCTGCATCTGTAGGAATACTACGGTGTATCGCCATCTCAAAATATGATCTGAATCATAAGCAAACCAATTTTTCTTTTCTGAACTTCATTTCGCAGCAACAAGCTCTCAAAGCGAAACAAAGTCGGGCCGAAAGACGCGCGAAATAGACAATCATCCGCGAAACCGAGAGAATCGTTATTAATGGAAAATTTGCTTGAGAGTCTTGATATTGACCTGTCGGATAGAATTATTCGGTCGGGAACGACTCGGTCGTATGGACCAAGTCAGCCCATTTTTTTTGAGGGCGACATGGCAACATTTCTGCCTATAGTTCTTTCCGGCACGGTAAAAATGGTCAAATTTCCGGAACTCGGCAAAGAGGTCATTCTCGGGCTGTTTCATGCAGGGCAGGCTTTTGCAATTCCGCCTGCAATGGACGGAAAGAAGTTTCCGGCCACGGCGATCGCCACGGATCACAGCGAAGTACTCCTCATACCACGTGACATATTTTTGGAGTTAATGCGATCTTCGGCAGAGTTTTCCTTGGCTATCACAGGCATTATGTGTGGGATCCTGCGTCATCAGGTCGGAACAATTCAAATACTGGCCACGCCATCCGCGGAACAGCGCATAGCGGCAGCCCTGCTTCGTCTCGCTGGCGAAGATATTGGCGGACTGCCCATCGAGATTCCGTATCGCCGAAAGGACATCGCCGAAATGACGGGCCTTTCGCTAGAGACAACGATCCGCTCTGTTAGAAAATTGGCTAGTAAGAACTGTCTAACCATCGTCGGTGGCCGTATCATTCTGGAATCAACAACTACACTGCGGAATCTGGTTGGTTGAAGTCCTTGCTATTTTTCCGGACCTTTTTCTAAGATGATCCAGATCATATTTTGGCTCCGGTATTCGAGTTAACATTCGATACGGAGATTTTTAACGCAACCGTTATGAAACTTAGAATTTTGGGTAACTCGATACGATTCCGGCTAGGTAAGACAGAAGTCGAGACTTTTGGACGTGTCGGTTCTATACAAGAAACGGTCAGATTTGGCGGTTCGCCGGAAGACGATCTCAGATACACGCTTCAAAAGACCGACGACAGCTCATTCGCCGGCTCCTTTGCGAACGGGAATATCGTCATCAGTATTCCTCGCTCCGTCGCCGATATGTGGATCAGCAGCGAGGAGGTCAGTATCTCCGGTCAACAAAAGCTGGATGGATCAACTAACTTGAAATTTCTAGTTGAAAAGGATTTTGTCTGCCTCAATGCCCACAACGACGAGGATCAATCCGACCGCTACCCGCATCCAAAGGGGCCCGATGCGTGTTGAGCGGAAAACTCGTCCAACATGATCGAGATCATGTTTTCAGTCTTATGTTCGATCTAATCTTGAGCTTGAAGATCACATCTGGAGGATGAAAAACATGTTCGTTGTACAAGGTAAGACAGTTCGCGAAATAGCTCTTGAATCGCCTCTTACGACCCGTGTCTTTGAAGAGTATAAGATCGACTATTGCTGCCACGGAGATAAACCGTTTGACGAAGCGTGTCGCAGCGCCGGAGCTCTTCCTGAAGAGGTTAACGGAAAGATTAACGATGTTTTGGACTCGTCAAACGGAACTGAAGGCGAATCCCTGTCAGATCTATCGCTAAGCGATCTAATAGATCATATTCTCGATAAACATCACGTTTATACAAGAGAGGAGATCGCACATTTAACTCCTCTGATGGCCAAAGTCGCTAGCCGTCATGGCGATCACCATAAATATCTATTGGAACTGAAAGATCTGTTTGAGGCAGTGTGCAACGATCTTGAGCCGCATATGCAGAAGGAAGAACGGGTACTATTCCCGTATATTCTTGATCTTGTTCACCGTCATTCGAATAACCAGACGCCCGTATTTCCGCCTTTTGGAACGGTACAGCATCCGATCCGGATGATGGCCGCCGAACACGAAGAAGTCGGTGACCTGCTTTCAGAAATGCGCCAGATAACAAACGACTACGAACTGCCCGACGGAGCGTGCCCGAGCTTTACGGCGTTGTATCACAGACTGGCAGAATTTGAACGCGATCTTCACCAGCATATCCACTTAGAGAACAACTTGCTCTTTCCGCGTGCGATCGATCTTGAGCGGAAAGCCTTCGGCTGAAGCCCGCATACTATCAACTTGTTCGTATGACGACCAATGCCACCGCAGCAATTCGCACGAGTCCATTTCGAATGCGGCAGATCGCCATTCCAACCGAACACGGCGGCTGGAGTTTCTTGCTCGAACCCATAGTTGGGGGATTGGCGATCGCCTTATCCGTAGGCGGTCTTTGGATCTCACTGTTAACCGTCGGTGCGTTTCTGTGCAGGCAGCCTCTCAAGATACTGATCGCTGATCGTATCGGGATGAGAGTTCGGGAACGAGCAAAGGCAGCGATAGTATTCTTGTTAGCCTATGCGGCGATATTTATGATCGGCCTCCTCGGAACTCTCGTGAGCATCGGGTGGGAGCCGTTATTGCCTTTTGCATTTGTCCTGCCACTCGTCGCCTACCAGATCTTCAACGACGTTTCAAGACGCGGCAGGCAACTACTCCCTGAAGTGAGCGGTGCTGTCTCGATTTCTGCATCTGCCGCCGCGATCGCCCTTGCGGGCGGACTAACGTGGCCCCTTGCCGCATCTCTATGGGTTATTTTTGTTGCAAGGTCCATCCCGTCGATCCTCTATGTTCGTAATCGCCTGCTTCTCGAAAAAGGCAAGCCTTACTCCAGAACAGCACCAACAGTTGCCCACATCGCGGCCGTCGCTATTGTCGGCTCTTTGACTTACTTCGGACTCAGCTCGTTCCTTGCGTCTGGTGTTATGCTAGTTCTTCTTTGGCGATCCGTAACAGGCCTTTCTCCGAACAGAAAGAGACTAAAGGCAATGCAGATCGGCATCTGGGAGATCGTTTATGGCACACTAACCGTTTTGTTCGTGGCGGTTGGATTCCGTTTCGGTTTTTAACTCTATGAGGCGGAAAAGGGGCAGTTCGGTCCCTGGTCTGCAGAACCGACAAGAAACCTGAAATGGGCCGGGTGTTAGTGAATTAGGAGGTGTAATGTAGATCGATCCAATTCCGAAAATATGAACGATTTTCATTTGTGCCTTCAAAATTCTCTTCTATTTCCTACGCGTGTAAGTTGCGACGCATCATCCAGATGAATCGGCTGTAACTCTCGGCAACAACCCACGTCAAAAAAGTTGCCGCGGCGACCATTCCCAGTCCCAGAAGTCCCAGTGAAGCAAGTCCGAGAAGTTCCCGTAGAGAAGGCAAATAGACACTCAGAACTTGAAGCCCCGCACCTAACAAGACCGATAGATGGAGAGCAAGATTAAACTCAGGTAAGACGGTAATTCGACGGGCAGGATATGTAAACAACAGTTGGGCAATAGCTTCATACACAAAGACCCCCGTGCGGGTTGCCAAAAGACTGAAACCGTAAATCGGCATTACGACCAGCAACACGCCCCCGATCAGAGCCTTAGTTACGCCCGTGATTAAAATAAAACTGAGCGATACGCGGTCAAGCAACGGAGTATTCGGATCACGCGGCGGTTGTTGCATAACGCCCTTAATTTTATCGAAACCGAGAGCAAGAGCCGCCGGACCGTTGGCGATGACGTTAATCCATAAGAGTTGAACGGCGGTGAGCGGCAAAAGCAGTCCACCCAATTCATCTTTCAGCCCAAAAACAAACGAGCCGAAAGACCCGCCCACAACCAGTAGAACCAGTGCAACATTGGCGGAAAAGAGAAAGCGGATGGATTTTAGAATGTTCTCGTAGATACTTCGTCCTTCTTCGATCGCGGCAACGATGGTCGCAAAGTTGTCGTCCAAGAGAACCAAATCCGCCACTTCACGCGAAACGTCGCTGCCGCGTTGCCCCATCGCCACTCCGACATCGGAGCGTTTGAGTGCCGGAGCATCGTTCACGCCGTCGCCGGTAACAGCCACGACTTCTTTGTTCGCTTGGAGCGCTTCTACCAGCTGCAACTTGTGTTCGGGAGCAACACGGGCAAAAACATTGACCTCTTTGACCGCCACTTGAAGAGCTTCCGGGCTGTAATTCTCAATGTCAAATCCGGTCAAAACGCGGCTCTGCGGAATGCCGATTTCGTGTGCGACCGATAGTGCCGTCGCCGGGTGGTCGCCGGTAATCATGATGACTCGGATCCCGGCTTCCTGTGCAAGCCGAATCGCTTCCGGCACTTCCGCGCGCGGCGGATCCCAAAGCATCACCAGTCCCGAAAAGTGCAATTCTTCGTCGCCTTCGCCATCACGCCAAGCGAGTGCCAGCACACGAAAACCGTCTTTGGCATAACCTTCCGCCTTCTCTTCCCAGTTCCGCTGTTCTGCTTCACTGAAGCGGCAACGGTTGATAATTACTTCCGGGGCACCTTTCAGATAACTCGCCGGAGTGCCGCTTTCATCCACCGTCACCCGCATATATTTGTGCTTACTGTCGAAAGGTAAGACGCTTAGACGCGGGTAATTCTCGTTGAATCGCTCGGGATCGATACCGTGCGTGTTTGTGTAATTGAGCAGAGCCAGCTCTAACGGATCACCCGCTCCAGTGCCAATTTCTGCATCGTTAGCAAGCGCCATTGCCCGCAAAGCACGGACCATGTCAGGACTGTCAACATCCTTTACGTACATTTTATTTTCGGTCAGCGTGCCCGTCTTGTCGGTCGCAATTACTGTAACGGAACACAACGCTTCGACTGCACTCAAACGACGCACGACTGCCTTTCGCTTTGCCATTCGCTCCACGCCGAGCGACAAAGTTAAAGTGAGAACGGCGGGCAATCCTTCGGGAACTGCCGCCACCGCCAAAGCGACCGCGAAAAGCAAAACGTGACCGATGCGTTCGATTCCTTCAATATAAAGACCGGCAACGATTAGCAAAAGGGAAAGAATGAGAACTGCATACGCTATTTGCTTACCAAAGACTTCCATCCTGCGTTCGAGCGGAGTTCTTCCCGCTTCGATGCCGCCAAGCATTACCGCGAGTTTTCCCATAGCACTTTTCTCGCCAGTCCGGGAAACTTCGACATAGCCCTTTCCACGCACGAACAACGTGCCGCTAAATACTTCGCTAACCAATTCTTTATCAACCGGCACGGATTCCCCGGTCAAAACGGATTCATCCACCATCACGCCCTGCACTTCGAGCAAGCTACCGTCAGCCGGAACGCGGTCGCCAGCTTCGATCCGCAGAACATCGCCGG
>JANLTF010000360.1:0-2563 GCA_031362825.1 Acidobacteriota bacterium
TGTGCTTTTGTCATTGTCTTTTGTCGTCTAATGTCCCAACTGCTTGATAAATGCTTGCTTCAGCGTCTTTTCGATCTCAGCGTGCAGCGGCGTGTCGGTCGTCGCTCTAATCACCTTGTTGCCGCACTTGCCGCACAGCAGGTAAATGATCAATACGCCATGGTCGCGGTAAATGAAAGAGTTCAGGGACATCGCGTCTTTTCCTTTATACTTCATCGCGCTGACTTTTTTGCGGCAGCCCGGACAATCGTCACCATCGTAAACCCAACTGCCTTTGATCGCCGAGCCGAAGCGCATCTTGGCTTGGGTGAAAAGCATGTCCATCATTTCCTTAATTTCATTATTTGGCATCGCGAACGCTCCGACCTCCGTATTCCACGAAACTTGCCCTGTACGGCTTGGGATAATAAACTGCGATTACGAAATATGTTATCACTACAAGACGCAATTCGCCCGACCACGCTCATTCGGTCGTCAAAACTCATCGATCATCTCGGCCTCGACATCACCATCGCGAGCGAGACGTTTCAGCATACTGGCAGTTTTAAGTTTCGCGCGGCGTATAACGTTGTGATGAATAGTGATAACGAAGAGTTCGTCGGCGTGTCGTCAGGTAATTTCGGTCAGGCACTGGCATATGCGTGCAAATTACTAGGTCGCAAGTGCACGGTGATAATGCCAGCGAATTCGGCTCAGGTTAAGGTCGATGCGGTGCGATCGTTCGGTGCAACCGCCGATCTGATCGACGTAAATGTCGTCAGCCGTGCGACGCGCCTCGCTCAACTTGCCGCCGAGCGGCCTGATGCGTATTTGGCTAGTGCGTACGACGATCAATTAGTGATCGATGGCAATTCAACACTCGGTGATGAACTCGCAGAGCATAATTTCGATGCCGTAGTCGTCCCTGTCGGAGGCGGCGGACTGATCTCAGGCATCGTTCAAAGCTTTTGCAGGAACGGCAAATTGACCAAAGTCATCGGAGCCGAACCATTGATGGCGAATGATGCCGCGCGTTCGCTACGTTCGGGCGAACTGATCGCAAACGAAACAGAGCCGCAGACCATCGCCGACGGCACACGCACTCTTTCTTTAGGCAAAATAAACTGGCCGATCGTTAGAGATGGTGTTCGACAAATAATCGAGGTGCCCGAAGACGATATTGTTAAGGCATTGAGGCTTTACTTCGGTCTGGCAAATCTAAAGTGCGAAGCGACCGGCGCTCTGAGTCTGGCGGCTCTTATGGTGCGACCTGAGAACTTTACAAATAATAAGATATGTGTTGTAGTAAGTGGCGCAAATATAGACTCAGGCGTCTTTAGGCAATTGATTCGTTAGCTCGCTTTTCAAAGCCTTTGATTTTGTCTGCTTTAGAGCAGCGTCAGCCAAACTCCCAGATCGCGGACGCGTTATTTTAATCTGGGAGGTGATCGACGATGTCGGCACATTACTTCGAAGTTTCACGTATTTTCTTGCGTTTGTTTTTGCTCCTGCTCCTCGTCCCTGTTTATACTCTCGCCCAGTCACAGAAATCTACGATCAAGTTCTCTTTCTCCGGCTACGGCAACCCACAGCGGCCATTTCCGGGGTATGTCGGAGTGTTTCAGCTTGGGCCATCCAGAATTGAGGGCAGTGGTGAGATCGACCCAAACACTGGATTACTGGTCAACGGCGGATTGATCGGTCACTCTGACGACCTGCGAGATTATCGATACCCAAGTCATCGAACCAATTGGAAGGTGGTCAAATTACTGGACTTTCAAAGCGTTGGCGGGGTCTCATCGCTTAAGCTAGGTGTACAGGTGACAGGTAGCAACATCCCGGCGATCTGTCCGGTCGGCACTTACGGAGTGATCGATCTGGTTGACGACAATCGACTCTTGTCGAACCGCCTCTCATCGGACTGGATTCGTACGGAGATGCCAAACCCGCCGGCCCAAAACTCAGAAGGCTCGCTCGCGTGCGGGACACACAGTCATGGCATGAACAATGTAGACTACTCTTGGACCGACCCACCGCGAGGCGGCTACGGAATATGGGCAAATGTCACCATCACCGGAGGCTCTCGGGCGCCGCTTCAGATCACTGGAGTAAATTACCCACAGCATATTCGTTGGAATGCTCAAAAGGGTGATCTTGCGATTTATTGGAAGGGCGATGCACAGTTCCCGGTTAATCTCGTATTCGCACCGAGGACGTGCCCTGCCGGCCTAAACTGCGTTACTGAACGGCGAACATTTTCATCTGGAAACAGCCCTATCGTTGCAAAAGGAGTGATCTGGTGCTCCGGATCAGGGGGATTCGTTTATAACTGGGATTACGAAGTATATCTGCAAGATGCTAGCGGAGCGATCAGCAATCGGGTCAGCACTCCAGGAAGTTGTCGTTGACCGAATAGAATTAGACCTTTCCGATCTCCTCAACAAAGGTCACGCGATTGATCTCGTGTAGTGTCGTCATGCCCAGAAACACCTTCTTCACCGCCGATTCGCGGAGTGACGAGAGGCCTTCTTTTTCGGCTTGGCGGCGGATCTCGGAGCCGGGGCGGCGTTCGATGATCATTTCG
>JANLTF010000352.1:0-8228 GCA_031362825.1 Acidobacteriota bacterium
CGGAGGAATGGTGTCGCATGTTCCGACTACGTACACGAGTTTTCGTGTCGACGGGCGACTGCCGATGTTTTTGACCGATGTTTATACTGTTGTCGGTTGTCCGAACTACATGTATGGCCCGAGCCCCTGCGTGATGGTGACCTGGCTCAATGGTACGGTCAATCTTCTGGTCAAAGGCAAACAAATATTGACAATTGCAAGCACCGGATTGTGCCAAAGTGCGACCGGCGTGCTGCATGGGCCGGCGATCATCACATATACACAAACCGGACAAAGGGAACCCGACACATTGACGATCGTCAAGACCTAATATCGGTTGCAACACGGGCGTAAAGAGCTTCGGTTGCTGTAACCATACGGTCCAACGAATAGCGTTCGCGTGCGATCTCACCCAGACGCGCACCGATCTGCTGACATTTTTCTCGATCCGTCACCAAAGCAGTGACGGCGTTCGCCAGCGATAATGGGTCTCTGACCGGCACGATCAGGCTGCCGTCAGACAAGAGGTCCGCGGCACCTTTTGTGGCGGTGGCGATGACCGCTGTATTATTTGCCATTGCCTCGAGAATAGCGAGGCCGAAACTCTCGGAGTGCGACGGCGACACGAAAACGTCGAGCGACGAAAGAAGCGGCGTCAGATCTTCGACCCAATCGAGCCAGAGGAAGTTATCCGACATATCAAATACTTTGACGAGCCGTTTCAACTCTCGCCGAAACCGCTGGTCGATCGTATTATCCTTTCCGGCGACGACAAAGCGACAGTTGGGCAATTCTTTTACAACCTCGTGAGCCGAAAGCACAAAATCACGCTGGCCCTTTAAAGGGAGTAGTTCTCCGACGGTGCCAACCAGAGGAGCGTCGAGCGGAATATGATGAAGCGCGCGGAATTCGCGGCCCTTGCTTATGCGTTCCTTTCCGTCGTGCATAGTCAGGCCGTTGGGAATGACCGTGATCTTTTTCAGCGGAAAAATATTTGCTAATTGGTCGCGAACGCCGTCTGATACTGCGATCGCCGCATCGATATTTCGTAAGGCAAACTTGTGAAACGGCTTCATCGGAAAGAGGACGTGTCGTGTCAGAACGATCTTTGAGTCCTTGGCGATGCGCCCCGCGATGCTTGCCGCCAGATAATCGCGAGCGACGTGGGCGTGGATGACGTCGATCTTATTCTTGATCAAAAACCGGCCTATGCGTTTCGCACTGAACATACCGAACGAATTTCGGATCGATACGTGAAGAAAATTTTCGGGCGGCACAAAATTGAGCCGATCCTGCCATTCGTTCGTTGGCCTGAGAGCGACAAAGATCTCATGGCCGCGTGTCCTTAGCTCGCGGCAGAGATCGACGAGGTGCCGTTCGCCGCCGCCGTACGTTTTTGCCGATGAAAGCTGAAGGATACGCATTCACCAAAGATTACACGTAACATCGGCAAAAAAAAAGGCACGCTCACATTTAGCAAGCGTGCCCAAGTTCTTCCAAAGTGGAAGTATTAGAACTGCAGACGAGCCGAGAACTGGATCTGACGTTCGCGATAGAGCGTACTGTCAGTACCCGTCGGCTCGGTGTAGAAGTCGTTACGACGGCAAAGGTTATTTGCTCCCGGAACGCCGGCTAGGCCGTTTACTGCCGCACAAGTGTTCGTGGCACGTGTGTAGAGAGCCGTACCAACATTGAAAATGTGAGTACGATTCGTGACGTTGAACGCCTCAGCCAAGAACTCAAGATTTACGCTCTCAGTGATCTTGAAACGCTTCGAAAGGCGAGCGTCAAAGTTCGTAATAGCCGGCAGACGGAATGCATTACGCGGATTCAAAGGGAAACGATTATCTCCGTTTGTTCCGTTAAGTGAGGCACCGCCGACCGAGCCGTCAAACGGCCTGCCCGAATAGAACGTAAAGATCGGAGCGACTGTCCAACCGTTCAACAAGTAATGAAGAGCGTTCGTCTTGCTGCCCTTGTAGAGGGTCGGAGAGTAAACGGCACTCGCGACAAACTTGTGACGGATGTCAAAGTTGCTCGGGCCGTTATCATAACGTCGGTCAAACAGATCGTACGGGCTGTTCGTCTGCGTAAAGGTGGCCGAGTTCTGGTTGGAATCGGTTGCTTTTGCAAGCGTATAGCTGGTCTGGAACTGTAGGCCGTCAGTAAAGCGGCGATTGGCCTGGAAAACAAGTGCATTGTATTCCGAGCTAACCGTGCTCTCCGTTCGGGTCATCGCACCAAACGTGGTCAATGCACGGGCATACAACGGGAGTGTGAACGTTTCGCCGTTGCGGTCGCCGCCGATGATGGTAAAAGTGTTGACCGTCGGAGTACGGACATAGTTTTGATCGACAAACGTCGGAAGGCTGCGTCCGAGGCTGCCGATGTATGAAACCGAAACAACCGTGTTCTTCGAAAGCTGATGTTCGAGGATAAGGTCATACTGGTTGATGAGTGGAGCCTGGAAATCACGATCAAAGAAGTTGATCGTACCAGCGGCAAACGTTAACGCGTTGGCAGGCAAGACCAGCGGGAAGATCGGACTGGTTGCCGACGGTGTGATGTTTACCTGAGCCTGGCCACCGGGGTTTCCGGTGTTGATCATATTGTTATAGATCGTCGAGCTCTGGATACGTCCAAAGTAAATACCCCAGCCGCCGCGAACACTCGTTCGCCCGTCGCCAAACACATCATAGGCAAATCCGACACGCGGGCCGAAGTTGTTTTTGTCGCTAGGCAACGTCGAGGTTGCCTCATTGAGAGTCCGTCCGTCATTCGGAATTACGGTAGTGCTGGCATTCGGTAGTACAGCTTTTGGAGCCTGAAGGTACTCGTAACGCAGACCCATGTTGACGGTGAAACGGTTAGTGACTTTCCAGTCGTCCTGGACAAAGAAGTTCCAGTCGTTCGTTGCGATCTTCAAGCCGACTAGACCGATCCCCTGAGAATAGTTGCCGGTATAGCAGCGTCCCGGGTTTCTGGCTGTGGTTGCACAACGAGCATTCGGAGCGGGGTTGACGCCGACATAATTTGCATAGTCGATGATGAAATCAGCTATGTTGTTGTATGAATAGGCACCAGCTTCAAAACGGAGATTCTCCGTGTCGTCGCTGACGTGGTTAAAATCGACGCCGAATTTAATTGTGTGACGGCCCTTGATAAAGGTCATCGAATCGGCAAACTGGATACGGCGTTCGTCAGGATATTTAGCTCTTTCGAGAAACGTCGGCGTTCCAAACTCAAGTCCGCCCGTGATAAATACGTTCGGCGAACGAACTCCGCCAAGAGCAGTGCTCGATGTCGGCGGTTCGCCCGGGAGCGGAGGCCTGCTGGACTGATATTCAAAATCTTTGCCGTATTGGAAACGGGCCTCGTTGAGCCACGTGGGTGAGAGCGAAGACTGAAGGCGGGCATTGAACGAATCTACATCGACACCATCGTCACCGAAATTTGAACGGCTGCGGAAGTTAACAGCCTGTGTTTGGATGCCATTGGGCGATTTCCAACGAAGGCGGTTATAGCTGGCACTAAAGAGGTTGCTGTCGTTTACTTGCCAGTCGATCTTAGGGAAAAAGATCGTCTGGTCACCTTTGCGCGGTGTTTCGCCAGTGAACGAGTTTAAGACGCCGAGAACGTTGTTAACCTGAGCCTGACTCAAGCCCGCACCGCCTGTCGGGGCCGCCGGTGTTCCGGCGGGAGCTGTAAGCAGGCCGCCGAGACCACCAGTACCGCCATTCAACTGAGCTGCCGTCAAAACGAGGAAGTTTGCGTTGCTAAATGCAGCAAGACCCGGGAAATTACGTTTCTGCTGGTCGTAGCTGAAAAAGAAGAACAAACGGTCTTTTACGATCGGGCCACCGATCGCTCCGCCCCATTGCTGACGAAGATCGATCGGTTTTGCTTCGACGGTGCGGGTAACGCCGTTCTCAAAGATCGATCGGAACGCACGCGGGTTGCGGGCACCGTTGCGGTTGTTGCGGCTGTAGTAAAAGGCTTCGCCATGGAATTCGTTGGTTCCGCTCTTGGTGACAGCGTTTGTCACGCCACCAGCCGAGCGGCCATATTCAGCCGAGTAGTTCGAGGTATTGATCTGAAACTCGCGGATCGAGGCCTGGCTGATAACGTAGCTGATACGTGTACGGCCGCGTTCTTCGGAGAAGAATGCCTGATTGTTATCGCCGCCATCGACGGTGTTGTTATTCAAAAGTCCGGAAATACCACGGAAACTGATAAGTCCAAACGTTCCGTCGGGAACCGTGCCGGGGGCAAGCAAAGCAAAATTCGACCAGCGGCGGCCGTTGATCGGCAACTCATTGATCGAGGTCTGGTTCACATTGGTCGTGTTGGCGTTGTCGCTTGTGTTGATAGCAGGGGCCTCAGCAGTGACCTCGACCTCGGCGACGGCCGTTCCGACCGTCAGCTTTACATCAAGGTTTGTTGAACGGCCAACCTCGACCACGACTCCTTCGGCCTTTGAGGGTGCAAAACCGCCCGACGAAAATTCGAGTCGGTAGGTGCCGGGATTAAGACTTGTGATACTGTACGCACCGTCGTCGTTTGTGGTCACTGTGACCGAACTATTGGTGCCGGTATTTGTGGCTTTGACCGTTGCGTTAGGGACAATAGCCCCTTGCGGATCGGTTATCTTGCCGCTAATGCCGCCTGTAAGTTGCGACTGGGCAAATACGTGCCCGACACACATCAGCAATGTGAAAAGCATTGCCGAAATAAATTTGTTTGAGTAATTTTTAGTCATTTGCTTATTTGACTCCATTTTTTGAGTTTTTCAAATGCAGAATTGAGGTTTTGCGTGATCTTAACTACCTCGAATTTCGAATTTTGGATTTTTATTTTGCTTTTTGGATTTCTTACATAAAATAATTACGTAATTTTGCGTAAAAGTGCATACCATCAACCGTTCTAAATCAACTGTAAACCGTTGATTTACATACCAATCACCGATGGCGAACTACATCGTTCTAAGATTGTTTCGCTGGCCGGTGAAATCAACTATTAGTGCTATTTGTACATGACGCAATTTGAGTTCCTTTCGCCAAATTAACGAGCGTAAACTACTCAATAGAACGGCGCGTTAATTCGGTGTTAAATGGTTGTAAAATGCGCCGATCACCAACTACTGGAAAAGTTCGTGCATTTTTTCACGAAATCGCTTGCTATTTGTAATATTTCATGTTACAAAAGACGGTATGCAAGGCTGGGTTAGACAAAAAGAAGTCTTTTTCAGTGTTTTACAAGGAAATTAAAACTTGACTTTTTTGTAAAAGTGCATTAGATTGGTCACGCATTCGACCGTAGCAACAATTAGTTGCCTCGGCGTTTGCATATACAAGCAGGGTAAAGGGGGAAATAATGGCAGACGTAGAATATTCTACAGCATCATACAAAACGCCATTGCATCATCGTATCATTGCAAGCATGCCGGTATTGGCAAGCTGGGTTGACGCGGAAACAGGCGAAACGATCTCTGTCGAAGGGCTCACCGAAAACGTTGGCGAAAGCAGCGCTTTGGTAAACCTTGAGACTTTGCCGCCGGTCGGAAGTGAAGTCCGTTTGAAAATAATGGATGAGAACAAGGCGATCATCGAAGTTTCAACTCAGGTAATTCGGGTCGAACGCGATCCGAGCAAGCCGATGGCGGCACTTTCCGTTTTAGAGAATCTCAAAAAATGGAAAAATGTCGCCATGACCGCCGCTCAAGCATGGGTTACGAGGCATTGGCAGTTAAATTACGAGGAAGAATGGGTTAACTAATAATTGCTCTATTCGTTATAATAACTAAGCGGGAATGTTCAAAACGAACGTTCCCGCTTTTTTTGTTCTTAGATATTGGCGTTTGACGCAAAAACAGGCGGCCCGAAGGCCGCCTGATCCTTGAATTGATCCGACAGGATATTACGGCATCGGTGTGCCTGTAAAATCCATTCCGGTAATGTTGTCATTGACCGTGATTGTTTGGGGCGTGAAGGTGAAACGTTTCGACGTCGGTGTGATCTGGTACGTTGAGCCTGTTGCAACATTATCAAACTGATAATAGCCCAGCGAACTCGTGGTGGCGCCGACTCGTGCACTGCCGCTGAGGTCAGCAAGCGAAACACGGACACCACCTATTCCCTGTCCAAACGCATTGGTAACGCGGCCCGAGATCGAGACGTTCGCAGCGACGGGGTTGCTCGGAACCTGAATTTGTACCGTTATGGGCGATCCAGTCTTCAGAAACCCGATCGTTGCACCTGCGACGGCCGGAGGACGGTTTGAATCAAAACGTACGTTGTAGAGAGTGCCCCAGCGAACCGCATTTGCGTTCGGGTTTTGTGCGAAGGTCTCCGAACTCCATGTCATCACACCGCCATTTTGTGTTTGGGTCCATGGCGCACTGCTGTAGCCTGCGTTATTGAAAGTTCCGTCGAGGGCCGATCCCGGATGCTGCGGGGGGGCGCTGAAGCCGTAATTGCTGATCGTCACACCTGCTCCGACCGGAATTCCCAGAGATTGAATCGCACGATCAAGATTCTGGTTATAGATCGCGTATTCGTAGTGCCAGACGCCCGCCGACGGATTCGTCACCTTATAGCCGATCGCTCCAATACCGTCGACGCCCGGAGCGGGCTTGATCTCTACAACAGTAGCGCCTGGCCAGGCATTGATAGCCGTCTTGGTCCGAACCGTCGCACCAACGGGTGAAAAGCTGAACGGGCTGGCAGAATTTGTAACACTATAACGGCGATATGAGACGTTGTTATACATGTTGCACTGTGTAGGATTTGCCTGACACCAAACATACTCGTGCGGAGTTACGTACTGCGATTCCGCATAATATGTTGCCCCCGGATTCTGAGCGGGGACAAGGCTGGCGATCTCCGTAAGAATTCTGTGCGTCGGCCCCAGATGTGTGTGTCCGGTGTGGCTATTGTTTGGTTCTGCTACGTCATTTCGCGGATAGGCACCTGTGAACGGATTGATAAATGCTCGCGAACCAAGATTTGGACCGGCATTCAGGCTGGCACCATACGGATCGGAGCATCCCGAACCAAGTCGCGTGCCGCCGACGCCGTTACAGCCAAGGTTGCAAATGTTATTGGTTAGAGCAGTGAATGCGTGTTTTACGCTCGACTGGCCGATCTGTTCGAACCGCTCGTCGTTTCCGGCTCCGCCGCTCATTCGGTAAAGATTCTGCGGGATCACAGGATGATCATTCGACGGATTAGCAAACCAGTTGAGGTCAACTGTACCAAAGTTGCACGAGTCAGTTCCGACCGCGAGGCCGACCTGAGTTCCCGCTGCAGCACCAAACTGGGCGAGTCCATTGAGGTCGCCTACGATCACGTCGGGTCCCGGGACACTGCCGGCATCTGAACTGCCAAGAGCAGGAAGCACGTCTTTGTTCGTCTCGCCGTTGACGACGCGAGTGATCTCAACAACTTTCATCGTCGCGGCTACCGAAATGGTTCCGACGGCGGTGCCGGCTGCTGACGGGCGTTTCATCGCCGCAGCGAACTCATCCGAGATCAACAATCGGCCGCCGTTCATGCTAAGAAGCCGGGTGTTTGCATCATACTCGTAGGTATGCCCTTCGATATTGAAAAAATTAAAACCCGTTCGCGAGTCGCGAACGACCATTTCGTAGTTTCCGCCCCATTCCAGGCTCTCGATCACGAGCTGGTTAAGTGAGGCTTCTAAGGTCTTAGGAAGGGTCGTGGAGTTTTCGGGAAGGATGGCCATTGAACTAGGCAGCGTTCCACGAAACTCGTCGTTAAAAACAAGAACCTTAAAGAAAGAATTCGCCTCGATCGCAAAATTGAGGGTCGAATCCTGACCTCGCGTCTTGGCACCGTTCAACTTTTCCAGGTCGAACTGCATCGCAGCGTCACCGTTGGCCACGATCATTTTTTCAAGTGTGCCTGACTCTCCCTCAGAGCCTGCCATGGTTCGTTGATCCAACGCTAACCACGCGATGCCCGCTACCAAGCAAACTCCTAAAATCGACAAAGCGATACGAAACCGGCCAGCCGGCAAGATCTTATTCATCATTCCTTAACTCCTATTGATTTTACCTACCCTTTCTAACCCTGTTGTTCTTTAGTCGCACGACCAAACATCTTTTGTGGAAATAGTCCGATAGTTTATCTCACAGGGAGAGATAAGTCAACAAAGTTGCCAGGCCAAAAGTGCGCTGGTATCGGCGCAAAATGAGCCTCTGCTGTCTTTGTCCATAGTTTGTTCAGCCC
>JANLTF010000407.1:0-2649 GCA_031362825.1 Acidobacteriota bacterium
CGACCTCTCGCACCCCAAGCGAACGCGCTACCAGACTGCGCTACGTCCCGAAAACGAATTCTAAGATTATTGTTACGACAAGGAAAAGTCAACCGTGACTGGTATTAGGCGTGAGTTCCCGGCGGCGATTTTAGCATTTCACGCAGTTCTAGTAACTGAGAGGCAAGAACCTTCAGGGCTTCACGCTGATCTCCGCTGAACTCTGCCTGTCCCGGTGGCGGAGCAAACGGCAAGGGCGGTTCAAGATCAAGCTGACCATCAAATAAAGAAGGTGGCGAGTTTCGGGCCGGTTTGGTCTCTTCAACAGACTGTACGCGAACGGGCTCTGGCGCTTTCGGCTTGTTGCCTTCCCGAGCTTCGAGTTGCAGTTTTTTGATCGCACCGGCGATCGTGAACATCTCTTTGTATAAAAGTTGCTTGATCCGTAACGCAATCTCTACATCCCGTCTGCGATAGCTTCGCTGGCCGCTCTTGTTCTTTTGCGGCGAGAGCATCGGAAACTCGGATTCCCAATAGCGCAAGACGTGGGCCTGCACGCCGACGAGTTCGCAGACCTCGCCGATCTTAAAGAATAGCTTTTCGGGAATTAAGGTTGTTTCTTGTGTCATTGAGTCGTTGCGTGTGTTAAAGTCTTGTGTAAGTAAACAGCCGTTATTGTATGTGTTTATTACAGTTGTGTCAACAGCAATATGAGCCAAAGCGAGTTTGACTTCATCCAGAACATTAAGAGCAAATACTTGCTCACGAAGGTCGGCGACGACTGTGCGGTGCTACCGAAAACCAGTGAAATGGATCTTCTCATTACCGCTGATATGCTCATCGAAGACATCGATTTCCGTCTGGACTGGACAACGCCGGAACTAGTTGGGCATAAATCACTTGCCGTTTCTCTCTCGGACATCGCCGCAATGGGCGGTTCACCCGTGTGGGCGATGCTGTCGATCGGCCTTACCGAAGTCCTGTGGAAAACTGATTTTGTGGATAGATTTTATGAAGGCTGGTTCGCATTGGCCCGTAAATTCAGCGTCGAACTCGTAGGTGGCGATGTCTCGCGATCACCAGACAAACTGGTGATAGATTCGGTCGTTGGCGGCGAAGTCAGAAAGAATGGAGCTATTCTCCGGTCGACAGCGCAGTGTGGAGACGCGATCTTCGTCAGCGGAACGCTGGGCGGGGCCGCCGCCGACTTGAGACAGCTGGAAAATAATGACATCGGAGAACTAACATTGAGCGGAAAGCAGCTTAAACCCCAGCCTCACCTGACTATCGCTAACTCATTACAACAATTGAGGATAGTAACGTCCATGATAGACCTTAGTGATGGGCTCTCGTCCGATCTTCGTCATGTTTGCAATGCGAGCAAAACCGGGGCAACAATCTACCTGGAAAATCTCCCGATTCATCCGTACGTTAAGCATCATTTCTCTACCGATGAATCTCTCGACATGGCTCTCAACGGCGGCGAGGATTTTGAGCTGCTTTTTACTGTTTCGAAAAAAAATATTTCGCATCCCAAATTGGCCGAATTTAAGCATATTGGCGAGGTCACTGCAAATGTTGGAATAATTGAACTTAGCATTGGCGGCAAACTACAGATTTTAAAGCCAAAAGGCTACCAGCATTTCTAGCTAATTTCGCGACTTTTTCGAGATCAGTGCAAAAAATCGCTTGACAAGCGTTTTTAAGCTGTGTTTATACTTCAACTCGCTCACACTGTGAGTCGATAATTTTTGGAGCTAATTTTTATGATTCGGAATTTAGAACATACATTTGCGACATTCGCGAGACAGGCTGGCCGTGATATACGGCAGAGTTTTGTCATGCTCGGAGCAATGTGTCTATGTCTCGATAATATGAATTATCAGCCCAAACCGAACGGCACGGATCGTTCGTTACAACCAGATTGATTTGCGGGAGCGGCGTTCCCGCTCCCGAAACATCGAAAGTAAAACGACAACGTTTTCACGTTTTTTAGGAGCGGTTACGCCCGGGATATTAGAAGCCCGAGAGTAGCCGCTCCTTTTACTTTTGATGTTTGAAAACTGAATAGCCTAAACAGTGGTCGGTCGTCAGTGGTCAGTGGTCAGTCCGGGGAAATTCCTCGATCTGTCCTCTGACGCTGACATCTGACCATTTTCAAAAACACGCATCGGTCGTCTATCGGCAAAGACAGGCAGTCTGTAAAACTGTCGCTCTCGTTAGCTACGAAGGTTCGAATCCTTCCCGGTGCACCAATTTTTACATCCGGAAACGTGGCGAAATGGTAGCCGCAACTGTTTGCTAAGCAGTCGGGATCCGATCCCGTGCAAGTTCAACTCTTGCCGTTTCCGCCACTCGTCATAATACGGGGACGTAGCTCAACGGAATTAGAGCAGCTCGCTACGAACGAGCAGGTTGTAGGTTCGAGTCCTTCCGTCTCTTCCAATTTCAAATTAGATTTGCGATTTGCGAATCTACGACGTCAATCGCAAATCGACATTCGAAATTCGCAAATTCTTTTCGGGGTCGTCTAATCGGCAGGACGTCTGGCTTTGAATCAGAAAATACAAGTTCGAGTCCTGTCCCCGAAGCCAAAACATATTTAAATTTAGCCTTCAACCATCTGCTACCGCAGGTGGTTCCGACAACAGAGCGTTCCGCAGCGGCTAT
>JANLTF010000424.1:0-3202 GCA_031362825.1 Acidobacteriota bacterium
ACGAACGCAACTGTCAATATCGCAACTACGGCGCGCAATCTAACGGTTTCGGTAAGCGGTTCGCTGGCGGCGGGAACGTATGACAGCATAACGGTCGCGGCTCCGGCAATTTTGACATTGACGGGCAATATTACCGTCAACTCTTCGATCACGGTCCAAAACGGCGGTGCTTTGATGATGGGAAGCAATGTCATTTCGGGTGCGGGAACGTTTACGCTCGACGCGGGTTCGACGCTCGGTGTCGGACATGCGGCCGGCATTACCAACAATCCTACGGCCGCAGGTAACGTACAGGTGGCCGGAACCCGCAGCTATGCGGCGGTCGATACGGTGATCTATAACGGTTCGATTTCACAGGCGGTCGGCGACGGTTTACCTTCGCCGATACCTAATCTGACCATCGCCAATACCGGAGAGACCGCCAACAATACCGTCACGGGCAACGTGATCGCAGCTCCGGGACAGGTTGTCACCGGTACGCTGAGCATACTCCTTGGTGTGTATGTCGGTCACAGTGACTATAACCATGTGGTGATCGGGGCCGCGGGTACGTTGACGCTAACGGACAGCACGACTGTCAGCGGCAACTGGACAAATAACGGCGGAACGCTCACAGGCAACTTCACAGTGACGCTTGACGGTACCAACCAGGCGATCACCGGTAACACAACGTTCTACGGATTGTCGAAGACGGTCGCGACCGCCGCGACACTGACATTTCAATCGGGCAGCACGACGACAGTAACGAATTCGCTTTCGTTCTCGGGTGCGGCGGGTAATCTATTAACCCTTGCGTCGAGTGGCCCATTACCCCTTGCTGGAGGTGGCCCAGATATTTGGAACATCGTGGCTCCGACGGGAACAACGGCGAACTACGTTAGGGTTTCGAGGAGCACGGCAACCGGCCCCGGAGCGCCGATTACGGCGACGCGCTCGGTCGATGCCTTCTTTAATACAGGCTGGATCATATTCGTCGGACCATCTGCCGCTAGTGTCTCGGTTAGCGGACGGGTGCTCAATGCAAGCGGAATGGCTGTTCCAAATGTTCGTATTTCGCTGGCCGACGCGGCCGGCAATTTGCGACAGGCCGCATCCAATCCTTTCGGTTATTATCGGTTTGAAGATGTTCCGGTTGGCTCGGTTTACGTCTTAAGCGCTAATTCCAAGCGTTTCACGTTTGCTACACGGGTGATCTCGGTCGTGGATGATCTGGGCGAGATCGACATCATTGCGGAGCCCTAGGCCGGGAAGGCGCCCTGGACTCGCACTTCGCTTCACTCTAACAGCGTCTTTTGGCGGCACGGTCACCGTTCGGTCACCGTGCCGAGGGCCAGCGGATCCTTTTGTATCGGCTTGTAAAAGGCCGGCGGACCATCGATCGAAAGTTCGTTGCTTCTCACAAGTCCGAGCATCGCGATTGTGACAATTCCCCCAGCCCTAGAATAGTCCGCTTCGTTTTTGTTCGCTCATAAATACCAACCAAGCGGTCTGCATAAGTATAGAAAGTTTCGTGTGGAAAACGCGGAAGAGGCTGAATCAAAATGCTAATGTCTGCCGCATTAGTTGCGGATCGTCCTACGCGATCGATCGAGATATTGCAGAAAAAAAATCAAAAAATACGAAAAATTACTTGACGTGCGATTTTTTGTATGTATTATGTTAACAGTTTTAACAAATACGAAATACAAGGGTTTTGCAGAGTCAGATATCAGGCACTTTTACAATGAAGTTACTTAGAATCCGTTCTGAACAAACCATTTCAAGTGTTGGGATGCGTATTTTGTTAGATATTTTAACATAAAGACGGCTGTGAAGAATTGGCGGGACCAATTCTGAAAACCAGATGAGAAGGATAAATCCAAAAGATTTTACGATGGCGACACGCGGAACTTCGCGTGAGATAAACCGCCAGATCGTTCTCACGTTGATCCGCACACATCAGCCGCTGTCGCGGGCCGACTTGGCGCGGCTAATGGACACGAATCGCGCGAACATCACGCTGCTCGTCAGCGAACTTCTCGAAGAAAAACTTGTCCGCGAGGGAGCTCAGGGCAGCCTGCGGGTTCGCGGACGAAAGCCGACTTTTCTTTACATCAACTCGGATAAAGGTGTCGCCATTGCCCTCGACGTTCGGGCGTCACGGACTTTCATGATGGTGACCGATTCGATCGGCAAACAGATCGGCGATATCGTCAGCTTTCCGACAAAGTTTGATCCACGCGAGTTCGTCTCGTCCTTGGGCTGGCAGGCACGCAAAGCGCTTCACGAAATGGGCGGGCTTTCATCGTGCGACGGTATCGGTATCGTCATTCCCGGAATGGTCGATCGTAAAACAGGTACGGTCATCAACGCCCCGAAACTTGGCTGGAAATTCGTCAACCTGGTCGAGATGCTCGAAAAAGAATTTGAAGGAACCGATATTCATCTCGAAAACTCGGGCCGCGCATGTGCCTTGTCGCAGATCTGGTCGACGCGCGAGGACGTACACGGGCAGAATGACAGCGTATTCGTCAGCGTTTCGGACGGAGTCGGTGTCGGTGTCGTGATCAACGGCGAATTGATGCGTGGCAAGCACAACACCGCGGGCGAGTTCGGCCACGTCCCCCTTAGCATCGACGGCCCAGAATGTTCCTGCGGTGCTCACGGATGCTGGGAAGCCTACGTCTCAAATGTCGCAACGTTGTCGCGTTATTTTGGCCGAAATATTTCGCATCGACAGCCCGAGCCGCTCGAAACCATCGAATTCACGATCGAAGACCTCATAACGAGAGCCCGCGGCGGCGATAGCAAGGCTCTCACGGCCCTGCAATCGACCGCTCGCTATCTCGGCCTCGGGCTGGCTTCGGTCATTAACGCTATCGATCCGTCATTTATCTACATCGGTGGTGAAATAACTGAGGCGTGGGATCTGATCGAACCACAGGTTCGCGAGGCTATCAGAGAGCGAACCTTGACCAAAGAGCTTGGAAATACGCCGATCCGGATAGTTCCGGCGGTCGAGCATCCGCGCCTTAGGGGCGCCGTCGCTCTCGTTACGGCACCGGCTTTTGCCGCGCCGAAGGTCGCATAGGAAGTTAGGTAAGTTGCAATTGAAAAATTTCGACCGGAAAGAAGCCGGTACAAACCTTGGAGGAAGTAAAAAATGGAAAAGCGAAATTCAAAAGAACTTGGGGTAATGCGTATTGTGCGGCTTACCGTGCTT
>JANLTF010000447.1:0-20821 GCA_031362825.1 Acidobacteriota bacterium
GACAGATTCGTCGCTGTTTATTCCAACCACCAAACGGTCGCCGAGAGAGCGTGCCCGCGTCAGCAGATCGATGTGGCCGGGATGAATGATGTCAAAACAGCCATTTGTAAAAACTGTCTTCATTATCAGCCCTGTTTCTGAAAATAGATGACCACACCGTAAAATCCGTGATCGCTGAACCGCATCAGGCAGCCATCGCAGTTGCTCGTGCGGATCTTTGTCAGAACCTCAGTCAGATCATAGACATACATCGGCATTAACGGCTCATTCTTTTGCCCTTTTATGAGATTACGTAGGCGATATACGAGCGGAATGTCCCGATATGCACGAAAACGCAGGCGTTCTATCGCTCGCGACGGATTTTTATACGTAAACTGCAAAACTCCTATGCCTTTCGGCTCAAGGCGATCGAGCATCTTGGCGAGAATTTCGAGTCCGAGCGTCGGTTCGATGTGTTGAAAGACGATAGACGAGTGAAGCAGGTCAAATTTGAGCTCTGCGGCCGCAAGGAACTCTTCAGTTTGCTGAAAGATAACGTTCGCGATGCCCTTTTGCTCCGCATTTACGCGTGCCTCGGCCAACATCGGACGCGAGATATCCACTCCGTAAACCGTCTCAGCGTGTGCGGCGAGCGGGAAGACCAATCTCCCGACACCGCAACCGAAGTCGAGAGCATTTTTAGGCTTAAACGCGGGATCGAATTGCTTTGCGATCTCATTCCAGACCTCCGCGATCTGCTCTTCGCCCGTTCGGAAGAACTCTTCTTTCGCAGATTCGCCGATGTTCTTTGATTTGAACTTGTCGTAGGTCGAAACCGCCCAATACGGGTCGTTCTCACCGAAATATTCCCACTTTTCCTGTGCCGTACTCATTCTAGTTCTTGACCCTCGTCTTAACGATCAGATTTACAACGAATAAACTTATCACAAGAACGACGAGGGTTCGAATGATCGAAGGAAAGAGGATCGCGTAAAACCCTTCGTAGCTTACGAGAATGAGCAGCGGGAAATACGCCACCTTTTTCCACATGGCCGGATTGGCCGTTTCGATTAGCAAAGCATATATCAGACGCAGATAGATGCCGAGAACTAGCATTCCCAGCGGGATACCGATTGGGCCAAAGTTGCGCAGCAGATCCGCAAACGGCGAGATCGCGAACGAATTGTCGCCGAAGCTGAAGTAAAGGGCGCTGTACGCACGCGGATCGGATGTGGGCGGCTTTTCGTTCCAGAGGAAGCGAGGAATCAACGACGTCAAGGTGTCATTTACGATGTTGTTCTCGAGCCCGTAGCTCGCTTCGAATGGAGCGAGGCGTTCGTAGTTGGCGACGACGACCGCGACGGAGCTGAGATTCTCAATGCGATCGGCGAGAGCCTGTGCGCTGTTTTTGAAAAGCCTTTCGGGGTCTTCGTTTGTGAGATATTCCATCGTCGCACCGATCTGGCCGATGTAATCGCCCGCATCGATACGGCCTTCGGAACCTTTGATATTGCGAAATGCCGTTCCGTAAACAACGCCAACAAAAACCGCTGCGATCACGATCGCTCCGAACAAAAGCGTCGTCCGCACGCGAAGCTTTCGGCCCGAATAGTGAAACGCCATCGCAATCGGGAACATACTCGCCATCAAACTGCCGCGGCTACCGAGTAGAGCTACGCGAAACGGTATAAAGGCGATCAGGAGAAAAAGGATTATGTAATACGCGCCTGTCTTCTCTCTGGTACTAAAAATTGCAAGCCAGAGCAGAATGCTTCCCTCGGAAAGCAAGACAAGGAGGAAGTAAAACACTGCGTCATAGGTCCCGATCTCGATCGTTCGTTGAAAACCCATAATTCCCTGCAGAAAGCCCGCGATGTTGATCGCGAGCCCGCCGAGAACTAAGGCAACTCCGGCGGCCCATACGCGTTCCGGTTTCCAGTCCCATTTGGGTAGACGAGGTTCGAGAAGATCAGCGATATAACGCCCAACCGGAACATAGTATCCGACGATCAATCCGATAAAACCGATCGAAATATAGACGAGGCTGAGCGGCAGATTGTATTGCGGGTCGTCGATAAACACCATGAAATATGGGTCCACGAGGCCAAACGCTACGATCACACCGCCGATCACGAACGCCGGGAAGACATAGCTCCAGGCCGCAAAGACAAGCGGATGGAACGGGTCGAATTTGCCTTGATAAAACAGATAAGCGGTTGGCGCCAGAATGATCACTCCGGCCAAAATCGACCAAGGCAGTAGATAATATTCCTTAAAGGCTTCGCCAAAACCGTCTTCAAGCCAGACGAAACCAAACGCCAAAATAGCCATCAATCCCCAAATGATAATGATCGGGAGAAGTATGTTCCCGCGTCCTTTTGGGTTCAGATCTATTTTGCCGAGGGGTGTTGCCATTATTCGCTCTTTAGTCTTATCTATTATCGACTGCGGCAATCGCAGCCGCAAACTCGTTGTCGAGGTTTTGGGTAAAATTATCCTTCCTTTCGACTAACCCAATTCTTCCTTTTTCAGTCCGCAAACCGCAATAACGCCGTCACTTAGCTGCGGTGAGATGCCGACGGCGACATCGTTGATAAAATTCAGGTACCAACGGTTAAACTGCCTGTGCTCGGGGCCGATGTCGTAGAATTTGAAATCGCTGACCTCAAGGCCAGAGCGTTCCACGATAAGTTTTAGCGTCTTGTAAGAGTAATAGGCAACGTGATCGGGATGAACCGGCTCGTTGACCCCTTTTTTTCCGGCGAGTCCGTACAGAGCAAATCTAATAGCTGCGTATGCGTTTACGGTCGTGATCACGAGCTGCGTTTCGGGCGACATAAAACGCTGGATGCCTTGTAAAAATAGACCCGGATTGTTGAGGTGCTCGATCATCTCACCGGCAATTATCACGTCGAAGGTTTCGTCGAGATCTACTTTGCCAAGCTGTTCGAGATCTGCGCGATAGAGATTCGTGGTTCCGGCCTTTTCAAGTAGGTCAATCCCCTCCTGATCGAAATCGAAACCGTAAAGTTCGCTCGTAGTTGCGGCAAGTTTGCTGTGCAGCAGCATGTTGTTGTCGATCGAGTCTCGAGTGTACGGCCAGTTCGTGCAGCCGAGGTGTAGCACCCTTTTCCCGGCACAAGCCTGTTTGATAAACTCTACTCTATGAACGAGTTCCATTGCCGTTAATAAACTATCGCTTTAAGATCGATCGAAGGAGAAGCTTTTCATCCTCAGTAACAAATTTCAACAGCCATAATACCAAAAGATAGGCTGCCCCGCCGATTCCGGCGGACAGAAACAGCGTCGGCCACGTCTGTGGCAGGTTAGTCGTGACCAGATATTCGCCCACTGCCGCGACCATTGAAGCGAGGCCGAGACAAACTAGGTTTCGCAGCCAGAACGCGGCTTGAACTTTTTTGAAGAAAAGGCGTTCGACCATAAAGATCGAGAAGAAGATGGTTCCAAATCCAGCGAGTCTTGCGACCGCGACTCCAAAATTGCCGTAAGTACTGGTCAAAGTGATCATCAGCGATACGCTGATTACTAAACAGACACTGATCAACGCGAAATTATAGTGCGGGAAGCCAAGACCTTCGCTCGTTTGCCAAGAGACGGTCAGGATTGCCGCGAGGCCAAAGGTTATGATGTGCAAAACAAGCAGACTAGAAGAGTTTACAACGAACGATTCGCCAATCCACAGGTGTAAGAACAGTCTTGAGTTGACTATAACTGTCATCATTACAAAGGCCGAGATCATGCTTATGATCTTTGTGGCTTTTGTGTAGAGCTTTTGCAGTTTTTCGCGGTCGTTGTTCAGTTCGCTGGCAAGCGGAAATAGTACCTGGACGAGGCTAGAGACAAAGCCGTGCAGGTACATGCCCAAGGTCATTGGAACAACATAATATGTCAGGCTTTCGCTGCCCAAACGCTGTGTGATCCAGCCACGTTCGAACAAAAGCAGGATGTTTGCGGCGAGCTGATAACCTACGATACCGGCGTTGTAGCCGAGGACAGATCGAACGGTCGATCTGTCAAAACTGAGGCGGAGTTTGAATTCCGGTAGGTTTCGTTTGGCTACGACCGCATAAACAACACCGAAGATCGCGAGCGTTATGAGGTTCCAGAGCAGCAATGCAACGAGGCCGAAGCCCATTAATGCGAGTACGAGATTGCCGCCGATCGAAACAAAACCGCTCGCCGTGAAGATCTTGGAATATATATCAAAACGGTGAAGCCCCTGCAGCATCGAGCTAAACAGTGTGTTGAGCATCGACACAAAGATAACCGCCGCTCCGACGTACATCGCCGTGATCGTCTTGTCCTGCGAGGCGGTTTCGATGCGAAATACATCGCGGACAAGCCACGGCGTCAGAAGGCAGATCAAAGTCACACCCGCGAGACCGATCACGCAATTTAGAACAAAGCTTGCTGAAATTACATCAGTGATCTTCCCCGCTTCCGGCGTGCCGCGATATTCCGCAATGTATTTGGTTATGGCTTTGCCAAAGCTGAAAGTAAATGAATAGCCAATAAAACCGAGCACAAGTGCGTAAATTCCGTAGTCGTTGTTGCCAAGCGACCGGACAATGATCGGCGTCGCTATAAAGCTGATGCACAACGGCAAAAACCACGTCAGCGAACCGTAAAATACGTTTCGAATAACGCTCTTTCCCGATTGTGATTGACGTTGTTCGCTCATCTGCGGTTTAGCGACCGATTGTAAGAATCAATGACAATATCAGCGACGCGGCGTTCGTCAAAATTGGCGAGGGCAAACTCCCGGCCGGCCACCGCAAGTCTTGAACGCAGAACTATGTCGAGTTTCAGCCTGAGTATCGACTCGGCAAGTGCGTTGCTGTCGCCAGACTCGATCAAAATTCCAGTTCTATTGTCGATGACCGCTTCGGGGATCGCATTTATATTTGTCGAAATTGTCGGCAGACCCACGGCCATTGCTTCGAGTATCGAGATCGGAAGGCCTTCGACAAAGCTGACGAGGGCAAAGGCATCGGCGATGTGGAAGAATCGCAGTACGTCGTGGCGGTTGTCCCCGACATTACTCGATAATACGAGTTTGAACGCATCTCCTAGCTCGTATTCCCCGATCTTTGCCTGATCGGCGTCGTTGGGCATTTTCGGTGTGAGCCAAGCAAATGCAATGTCATCGTGGCCGGCCGTGATCTGCTTTGCGGCGTCGAGAAAGATCCAACGGCCCTTTCGGTCGATGAATTGGCCAACGCATAGGACAAGGAATTTGTGTGCGTCAATACCGTGTTTGCGGCGTGTTTCGACAACATCGAGTGGAGAGTTTGCTGCTTCGGCGATCTCGTCTGGGTTGACTGCCGTGTACGTGACCTCCATCTCGTTGAAGAATTTGTTGGAGACCCATCCTTTCAAACGATTCTTTGTATCCTGGTTTGACGGGAAAATGTGAAATCGCGGAAGACGAGAGACGAATTGCATTCGAATTTTCCATATCAACTCTCGCCCGGTGGACGATCGAGGCATGATATTGTGCATCGTCACAAAAACATGTGCCCGACGTATCGAAAGTGCCGTCAACAGTATCCAAGACTGCCACGGTGCGGTCTCTATATGCAGGATGCTCAAACTCAGATCGTATCTCATCAAGTAGCGAAAACTCGTCCATTCGGCATGTATTCGCCGCCATTGGCGACGTAACTTGCCGACAATCGATGGTGCGGGCGAGGCGTCGAGGCAAGCGTCGATAAATTCGTATCGAATTTGGAGTTTGTCGAGGAAATTTAGGATGTCCGGCATCGATTCACGCGGCAGAATTACTGTGATGTCGAAAAGTTCCTTTGCCCGTTTCATTACCGCAAGCAGATAGATCTGGGCGCCGCCCCATTCGGCGTATGTCCACAGAAAGATGAGTTTTCGTTTTGATTCAGTCATTCAAGACGGCGGAGGCGAAGGTCTTTGATAGTGGTTCCTCGGGGTTTGCCTTGCCCCATCGGTCCGTTTCGGCATTATATCCGGTGGCCGCCCGAGCGAGAAAAATAATAACGGCCGCAACGCCGTGCCATTTGGTCGGTGCCGTGTCGACGCATGCATAAAAGCGGCGGCGCAAACTCTGGACACTCTTTAGATCGACAAAGAGCGCATTTAAAAGCTTCGCGAAGCCCATGCTGCGAATGCGAACGGGCGAAGTATTCGGCTGACAAAAAACGCGTGAACGTGGGTCGATTATCAGATTCCAACCGGCTCTTCTTAACCTTGGCGTGTATTCAGCATCGCCGAAATTTGGGTAGCGTTTAGCATTCATCAGTCCGCATTCGCGAATCGCTTCGGTTGGCACTAACAGGCAATTTCCTACTATCAGATCAACCTTCCAGGGTTTGTCCGGGACGGTCCAAACTGTTTGCGATTGCCAATGCCGCCAACCGCCGTGCCATGTGCTCCATACCGGTGCGATCTGAAAAACTTTGTGCGGCGTATCCCAGAGCAAGAGCAGTGAGCCGACGATGGATCTTGGATTTCGTTCGGCAGTCTCGACAAGTTTGACGAGAAAATCAACGTCAAAGAGCTGATCGTCGTTCATCAACAGGATGTATTTCGGGTCTCGACCAAGGGCATTTCGGACACCAACGTTTGACCCTTCGGTAAACCACAATTCCCCATCGCCGTTGACAATCTCGACACCGGGAAACTGTTCGCGGATCGCTTCGCTGGTGCCGTCTGTTGAACCATCATCAACGATAACAATGCCAACATCGAGGCCGACGCTGTTGATCCGAGAGAGGCTCTGCAAACAGAGTAATGTGAGAGCCTTGCGGTTGTGAACCGGAGCTACGATTTCGACGCGAATAGGGCCCTGGGTCATTCGGCAGAGGTTCCAAGCGAGTCACCGGCTTCGCCCCACCAGAGCCTTTTGAGACGGGCGGTGTTAGCAGCGTCATCTTCGCTGGTGCCGATGCCGACATACTTAATATTTGGAGCATCAGCCAGTTTGTCGGCAAGTAAACGCCAGAAGTCAAAGACCAGTACTTCAGACCATTCATTCTTGAACGAGGCTGCAGTCAGCTCTTTGAATACAGGATCGGGTGTCGTGATCAAAACGGCTTCTGCCTGTGCCAAACACTCTTCGATCGAATCTAGGACGACGATCTTTCGGCGAATATCTTCGAGAGCCATTTCGCTCGACATCGGATCGTATGCAACGACGCGGAGCCCGCTATTAGAAAGTTGTTTAGCAACGTAAACGCCCTGCGATTCCTCGGTGACGTGCGAAAAGGGCTTGTAAGAGAGGCCGAGAACCGCGACGGTCGCGCCGGGCTTGATCATCGGCAGGATGCGTTTCGAGACCTTTTCCGCGACGGCTCGGTTCATCGAATCGGTGGTTTCGGCCAGTCCGGCCTTCACGCCAAGTTGCCCCGCAATATATGACAATGCGACGTTGTCACGCGGAAAACACGGGCCTCCGTAGCCGATAGAGCCAGTCAGATATTTGCGGCCGATACGACTGTCGAGGCCGAGAGCATTGGTAACGACATCGACATCGCCGCCGGGTAATTTTTCACAGATCTCGGCAAGCATGTTGGCGAAGGTGATCTTTGTAGTCACAAACGTGTTGACTGATATCTTCGTCAGCTCCGCATTTTCGAGGGACATTCGAGCAGATTTCTGATGGTTAACCATCAGACGCGAGTAGATCGATTCGAGCATTGAGCCGGAACGGTCGTCAAGTTCGCCGATGAGTGTGAAATCCGGGTTCAGGAAATCGCGAATAATACTGCCGAGAGCGATGAATTCCGGGCTGTAGCAAACGCCGAAGTCACGCCCCGCGGTCTTGCCGGATTCGCGTTCGAGAATCGGAATGAGTGCCTGTCGAGTAGAGCCGGGCAGAACGGTACTCGTCAAAACGATGTTGTGATAGTCCTTTTTCTTGCCCAACGCCTTGCCGATCTCCTTGAACGCCCATTCGGCGTATTGGAGCGAGAAGGAGCCTTTTTCATCGCTCGGCGTAGGAACGATTACGAATGAAATGTCCGAGTTCAAGACCGCATCTTCGTGGCTAAGTGTGGCACGAATCCGTTCTTTGTTCGCGGCGATCGTTTCTTCGAGATCGGTTTCCTGCACCGGAGCGTGCCCTTCGTTGACCAGATCGATCGACTTTTGATTAACATCGACGCCGATGACGTCGAAACCACGCGACCCAAATGCCGCTGCCATGCTCGCACCGAGCTTTCCTAAACCAATAACGGAAATCCGTTCTGACATCTGTAAAAATCTCCCCTACTTGATAATTATTTAACGTGTGCGTCGAAACAAAGATGCCAGCCCATGCGACGTTCTAACCAGCGAAAAACCGGCTTGGGCAGCATACGGAAATACCACACAAACTCGTACTCATATTTCACGTATTTTGGTATCTGATACGGGAAAATGTGGTCCACGAAGATGTTTTCGATCTCAAAGCCATCCCCAGCAAGGGTCTTCGCAGTGTTTTTTGAATATGAATAAGTGATTGGGCAACCGGTCTGTGCTTCTGAGTGCTTTGCGATGATCTCATCGAGCTTCCAAAATTTACCACCTTCGATCAGGACCATCCACAAAACTTTCCAGGAATAACGGTAATAGACCATTATTTTGAGCTTGGTGTCGGCGTGTGTGAAATTCTCACGCAAATGCCGCAGAATTCCGTCCGGATTTGGCGAATGGTGGATGACGCCGAATGAATAGATCAGGTCATATTTTTCCGCAGGTATGAAATCCGCAAGCTGTTCGGCATTTGCTTCGTAAAACTTGATCTTATCCGAGAGGCCAAATACCTCGGCACGTTTCTTTGCGAGTGCAAGCGACTCAGACGAGAGATCAATCGCGGTAACGTCTGCACCGGCACGCGCAAAATTGATCGTGTCGGTACCGAGACCGCAGCCGACCTCAAGGACCTTCTTTCCGCGCCACTTTTCAAAATCGGCAAAGCCCGGAATGTGCGGTTCGACAAAGTATTTTCTGGCCTCGACCTGATTGAAATACTCTTCGGTGCCTATCTCGGAAGTCGAGTGGCGAATGTTGCAGGGCCGTGCGTTCCAATAGTTTCTAACCTCCTGGATCGGAACTTCGGCGAAATCTTTTGTCATAAAACTAAACGTCGGAAGCAGCTGAGGCCTGACTAGAATTTGCAGCAATCACCTGTTGTTCGATCCATTTATACGTGACCGCAAGTCCTTCTTCGAGTGACACTTCCGGTTCCCAACCTAGAACTTGTCTTAACTTTGTATTGTCCGAATTTCGCCCACGAACACCTTGCGGGCCGTCGATGTGCTTCTTGTCAATTTCATATCCGGCGATGTTTGCGACCATGTCAGCGAGTTCATTGATCGAAACCATACGGTCCTGGCCGAGGTTTAGCGGTTCGTGGAAATCACTTTGCATCAGCCGGTATATGCCTTCGACGCAATCAGTGATATAGCAGAAAGAACGCGTCTGTTCCCCGTCACCCCAAATATCGATCGCCGGTTCGCCGGTTAGCTTAGCCAATGCGATCTTACGGCACATCGCCGCCGGAGCCTTTTCGCGGCCGCCGTCCCACGTGCCTTTTTCACCAAAAATATTGTGGAAACGCACGGTTCGCGTCTCGATGCCGTAATCTTCGCGGTAATGCATACAAAGACGCTCGGAAACCAGCTTTTCCCATCCGTACGCGTCTTGCGGATATGCCGGATAGGCATCTTCTTCTTTGAGCGGAATGACATCGACGCTTTCCTGCAGATGCTCGGGATATATACAGGCTGAGCTGGTGTAAAGATAGCGTCTTACGCCATTTTCACGGGCCGCTTCGAGCGTGTGAAGATTTATAAGCGAATTGTTATAAAGGATCTGTGCGTGATGCGCAGATATAAAGCCCATGCCTCCCATGTCTGCGGCGAGTGCATAGACCTCATCCACTCCCTCAGTCGAAGTGAGACAGTTTTCCCAACGCCGTAGGTCAAGTTGTAAGAACTCGTCCGCATCAGAATCGGCAAATTCCGGTAGCTTGATATCGACACCGCGGACCCAATAACCCTTTTCTTTCAAAAAGGTCACGAGATGGCTTCCGATAAATCCGCCCGCCCCCGTGACCAAAACTCGTGTTTGCTCACCCATAAAAATTGTAAATCCCTACTGTTCGTCGCCCGCGTGATAACTGTCGCGGTGATAATAGCTTTGATAATAGTAACTGTTGTCGCTCGAGCGAAGATTGACGTTGTTCAGCACGACGCCAAAAATCTTTGCTCCGATATCGTTCAAAAGTTGTCGTGATCGTCGTACAACCTGCCGCGAACTCTTGCCGGCGTGAACGACCAAGATAACGCCGTCAACCATCGACGCTATCAGTACGCCGTCAGTAAACGAAGCGATCGGCGGCGAATCGATGACGACGTGCGTAAACTGATTCGACAGCATCCGCAGCAAAACTGACATCTGCTCAGAACCGATCAACTCTGCCGGATTTGGCGGGATCGGGCCTGAGGTCAACAAATACAGCTTTGAACCTGGATCCTGTTTGACGACCGTCGGTATAAGGTCTTCGTGAAGTTCGCTCGAAAGAAGCGTGCTGAGTCCTTCGCCATTCGCGATATTAAATACTTGGTGCAGACGCGGCCGCCGCATGTCTGCGTCAATGATCAAAACCTTAGCACCCGTTTGAGCAAGGCTGATAGCCGTATTAGTCGCGGTCGTTGTTTTTCCTTCCGACGGCAGACTTGATGTGACCAGCAGCGATTTTGGTGCATGCCCTGCGGTCGAAAGTAAGATGGATGTTCGAAGCTGCCTGTAAGCTTCAGCAAGGGCCGAATTGGAATCGGCGTACAATAGAAGCTCAGATTTACGTCGTTCTTCCTCGTCATCCCCGGCACCGACAAGCGCAAGCTTTCGCTTCGGCAGCGAATCGATATTAGGGATCGCGGCGAGTGCCGGCAATTGAAGATAATTTTCGATCTCCTCGGTCGTACGGATCGTGTCGTCGAGATATTCGAGGAAAAGTGCAAGACCCATACCGAACAGGGTAGATAACAGGAGAGCGGCCATAACCGTCGTCAGACGACGCGGAGAAACGGCCGTGTCGGGCGGTATCGCGATCTCGGTGACGCTTATGTTGTTGTCGGTTCCCTGCGAAGCGACGTCGTTGCCGCTGACCTGTTTACGCAGATTATCGAGAAAACCTTTGTTGGTGTCGATGTTCTGCTGCAAGAGGCGAAGATTGACAGCTCCCTGATTTTGTCCTTGAGCCTGATTATATTGCTCGTTAAATGACGAGCGAATATCGTCTTCCTGTTTTTTCGCCTGAAGGAATTTTGTCCGGAGATTTTCGATCAGTGTTGTCTGCGACCGCTGACGAAAACCAGCCAGTTCCTTATCAAACGTAGTCATCGCCTTGTCGAGCGAGGTCTGATAACTGTTGATCTGAGCGTCGATCTCTTTGATCTCGGGTGCCTGCTCGTTGTATTCCTGGAGCAATTTGGCACGGTTTTGTCGAAGATCAGCGATCCTTTTGAGCGTGTCGGTCTGGAGCGTTCGGATGTTGTTTTCCTGCTCCGTAATAAATCGAACCGAAAGGTCTTCGACCTGTGCCTTGAGGCGTGCTGGATCGGCTTCGACCGTCCTGTAATTTGCCTCGGCATTCTTTCGGGCATTCTCCGCTTCGAGAAGCTGCTTATTGAGGCCGGCGAGGCGTTCGAGAACGACGGTCTGTTCACCGTCAGTTTTTAGGATGCCTTCTTTAGCCGTGAGGTCAGAGAGTTTTTCTTCGTCAGCCTTAATCTCCGACTGGAGGCTTGCGATCCGGTCCTGTAGAAAATCATTCGTCTTACGGTTGGTGCCCGAACGCTTTTCCTGATTCATCAACGTGAATGTCTCAGCGAGCCCGTTGGTGACAAATGCCGCGAGAAATCTGTCTGTATGTGAAAACTTGATCTCGATAAGGCGCGTGTCCTTAACAGTTACACGAGCGTCACGAATTGGTTCGACGGTCAGATTCTTTCGAATGACTTCAACATATGGGGCCAGTCTGACGGCCTCGGCGATCTCCTCAGAAGATGCGAGCGTAGATTCGCCCATTTTCTGCTCTTCGCCGGAAGGAGGGCCGCTCGCGAGCCCGATCGACCGCAGGGCTGCCCGCCACCACGGAACGCTACCTTCGGCACGAGCTAGCTGGAAATCCTTGTTCGAATCGAGATTGTGTTCCTTAACGACGCGACGAAGCACATTGTCGCTTGCCAAAAGCTGTAATTGCGTATTGAAGTACGACGGATCTGGATTTGAGATCGGCTGCTGACGGCCGGTAGTCACGACGTCGGGATTGTTTTGTTCGAGATCGACCTGAACCTTTGCAGTTGCCTGATAAATATTTGGTTTGCGAGCCATATAGATGGTCGCAAGTGTGGTCATAAGGACGGCGATGCCAATCACCAACCAAAGGCGTTTTCGGATCGCACGCCAGTAATCGACGAGCTGAAAGCCATCGGGGGCAATGTCATTGCGATATTGCGGATATCTGCCCGTGCCCGTGAACGCCGGTTCGTATTGGCGTTCGAGATCGACCGATTCTGCTATCGGCGTCGGCATAATGCTGCGTGTCTCTTTCATATCTAAAATGCGATGCCGCGTGCAAGTATGGTCGGCAGGCCATTCGTAAAAGCCTTCATAAATCCGTTCATGAACGCTTTTTTCCCGTCCTTTGAAACGGCCACAATGTCGTTCGGCTCAAGATACGGATCTTTGGTCCGGCCCTTTTCGATATCAATAAGATTGAACGGAATGTCGTCGCGTTCCAGACTGTCAGGCTTTTGCCGCAGAATTCGGACCACGCCTTTGTCAGATGCGGCTTTAAGACCTTTTGACGAAGCGATTGCCTGCGTCAGTGTAATTGGGTCGCGAACAAGTATCTGGCCCGGTTCTATGACATTTCCATAAACATATACCATATCGGCCGAAAGAACCGATACGATGTCGCCCGGTTCCATAAGGAGGGTCTTGCGTCCCTCCTGAATATCGCGGATCTTAAAGTTCATCAGTGCAATATTATCGTCGTCGGCGGCAGTGCTGTTTGCGGCCCGGCACGTCGCCGAATTACCGGCCCGGGCAACCATCAACCGTGTACCCGCTTCTTTGTTGGGTCCGCCGGCAAGGGCAAGTATCTCGAGCAAATGCATCCGCTTCTGCACAGGATAGCGTCCTGGTTTTTCGACGGAGCCGATCACGGAAATGGGTTGTGAATTCTGTTCCGCGATGGAAATCATGACCATCGGGTTATTCAGATAGCCTTTTCTGTAAGCATTCTCAATGTCGACGGCAAGTTGCCGCTCCGATTTACATACAGCAACGATCGGATCGTTGAGCCTTGCAAGGTAGATCATTCCATTAGGATTTACCCGCGTTTTTAGATTGAGCTCGGGGTGCCTGAAGACCGTAATGTCAAGGACGTCCTGAAATCCGATCTTGTACCGCTCGTCGTCCGTGTCATTATTCAAACTCGGGGCCACGACAGAACCGTTCGCAGGCGCTGTTGGTGTTTGCCCATCAGCGGCAACCGAAACTATCGCAAACATTGCGATTATCAATGCAAAGTTAATGTAATACTTCATATCTTCTATCCAAGGCCAAATTTCGAACTCGGGAAGAGACTTCGGCGGCCGCAGGTCGCGGCGAATAAATGCAAACAGCTACTATTTTGACAAAAATAAGGTTAAATGCAAACGGCTATTCTAGCAAAGACGCATTACTTTGAAAACAGAGGTTTTAAAAGTTTTCGCATATTCGCTAAACTTTGAATCTCGAATACGAAACACCAATGGAAAACGCCACGCCCATGCTCCGGCAGTATCTGGAGATAAAAAAGCTATATCCGGGAACGATCCTCTTTTTCCGGCTCGGTGATTTCTATGAAATGTTCAATGAGGACGCGATTCTTGGTTCTCGCGAACTGGAGATTACGCTGACGGCACGCCATAAAGATTCGCCAAATCCCGTCCCGATGTGTGGGGTTCCACATCACGCCGCTGCGAATTACATCGCGCGACTGGTTCGAAAAGGCTATCGTGTCGCAATCTGCGAACAGACCGAGGAAGCGGGAAAGGGTGTAAAACTAGTAAAACGCGAGGTCGTCCGCGTCATTACGCCCGGAACCGCGATCGATCCGCAGCTTGTCGAGTCGAAGGATTCCGTATTTCTTGCCTCGATATGCGGTAGCGGCGATTCGTTTGGAGCCGCTTTTCTCGAGCTTTCTGCAGGTCACTTTTCGACAACGCAAATATTGGGAGAAGGCTCGTGGGAGAGGATCCGAGACCAGATCGATGCGTTTTCGCCGCGGGAGATATTGTTTCCGAAGTCAATGGAGCGCGAAGTCTTGTCCGCGTTTGGTTCAAGCCAGGGTAACTCCCCGTTTGCCGATGAAACGCCAACGTCGGGCGGCTTAGCAACTCTGACACCACAAGAAAATGAAAGTTTCGGGCTCGATGATTGTTCGGAATTGCTGCGAAGCCATTTTGGAGTTAAGGAACTAAAGGCATTTGGTCTTGAAGACAAGAGCGACTCGATCCGCGCGGCCGGGGCGTGCCTAAGATATGCGCGCGAAACGCAAAAAACCATGGCGGGACACATAGCATCGATTGAGTATTTCGAACCGGCCGATCACATGGTCCTCGATTCGGTGACGCTGCGAAATCTTGAGATCGTCGAATCTCGCGGTGATAGCTCGAAACGCACGTTGTTTGGAGTTCTCGATCAAACCGTGACCGGGATGGGATCGCGGCTATTACGGCAATGGCTGCTGCGGCCTTCGCTGAAACGGAGCGAGATCCAAACACGGCTTTCGGCGGTGACGGAACTTGCGGATACGATCTTTCGCGAAAAGCTTCGTTTCCTGCTAAGAGAGGTCAGTGATCTCGAGCGACTGATCGGAAGATTGAACCTTGGAACGGCATCGCCACGCGACCTACTTGCATTAAATCGCTCGATCAAGCAATCGCCGAAGCTGAATGGTGTTTTGAGTGACGCGACTTCCCTTTTGCTTAAGGTATTGTCGGAGAACATTTTTGAACTGTCGGAAACGCGGGATCTGATCGATCATGCGATCTCGGACGAACCGCCGATAAATTTGAGCGATGGCGGCGTGATCCGTCCGGGATTCGATGGTGAACTCGACGACCTGCGGGGCATCTCGACTTCGGCAAAACAGACGATCGCAGCCTTTGAGGCGGAGGAACGCGAGCGTTCAGGGATTTCTAACCTCAAGGTTCGATTTAACAACGTCTTCGGTTATTACATCGAGATCTCAAAGGGCAACGTCAGCCGCGTGCCCGACGATTACGAGCGGAGGCAGACGCTCGCCAACGCAGAACGCTACACGACGCCGCAGCTCAAGGAATGGGAAGAGAAGGTTCTTGGAGCAGAAGACAAAATCCAACGGCTCGAGAGCGAACTTTTCCTAAGCGTTCGGAATCAAGTTTGTAGCGAGACGCGTAAATTACAATCGACGGCAAGAGCCTTCGCGACTCTCGATGCTTTGTGTGCGTTAGCTGAGTCAGCGGCGAGGCATAACTATGTTTGTCCGGTTTTGCACGACGGCGACGAGATCGAGATCAAGAACGGCCGCCATCCGATCGTTGAAGCATTTATTAGGACTTCTTTCATCCCAAACGACATTAGGCTCAACAATTCGACTGACCGCTTGCTCATAATCACAGGAGCGAATATGGGCGGTAAATCTACGATCCTTCGTCAGATCGCGTTGATGCAGATCATGGCCCAGATCGGTTCGTTCGTCCCGGCGTCGTCGGCTCGTTTGCCGATAGTTGATCGAGTTTGGACGCGTGTAGGGGCTTCGGATGATCTCGCGTCGGGGCGTTCGACGTTTATGGTCGAGATGACGGAGACTGCTGAGATATTGCACAATGCAACACCTCGGAGTTTGATATTGCTCGATGAGATCGGCCGAGGAACATCGACATTTGACGGACTTTCGATCGCCTGGGCAGTTGCCGAGTATCTACACAATTCGAATGAGCATTCCGCCAAAGCACTCTTTGCTACGCATTATCACGAGATGACCGAACTTGCCGAAACCTTGCCCGGCGCGAAGAACTACCAGATAACGGCCGGTGAAAAGGACGGCGAGGTCGTCTTTTATCATAAACTCCAACAAGGCAAAGCCTCAAAATCTTACGGAATTGCTGTCGCAAGGCTCGCTGGCCTTCCAAACAGCGTCATCGAACGTGCAAAAGATGTTTTGACCAAACTAGAACGATACGAACTTGCCGTTTTTGCGGATGAGAAAAAGAGCGGGCTTGCCAAGGCGGCGGGCGGGCAAATTGCATCTCAATTTTCGCTTTTTGCGGTTGCAAATGAGAATGCAATAGACGAACTGCGTGAAGTGAATGTCGACATCCTGTCGCCCGACGAGGCGAAAGAACTACTTATCAGGGTAAAGGGCAGAATTGTCTAGTCTATCGCAATCGCTCGTTTTGCCGTTTGCGGAACTATTTGCAGCACGATGGATCCGCCCGCTCCGTACCTAATTTCGATGAGGTTCTTGCCGATCACCTTGGTTCTTTCCGCTGAGTTGTTGGCTCCGATTGCTTTGAGTGAGGTTTGAAGCCACGTGTCGCGGTCCGTCCAAGCGGGAAAGACATTCTTGAGGAGTGTTGAAAGCACCTGATAACTTTGAGAGCTGAGCTGGCCGTCGGCCTCGAGTTTTGCTGTGACAGCCATTTTTGTCTCAGAAATATCGCTTTTCGTGCCCGATATCTCCATTTTGATCTTCTTGTCTGCCGAGGTGCCCTGCCATTTGGTTGCGGTTCCAGTAGACGCTTCCTGCTTTAATGTGACGATGTTCGATAGTCCCGCAACCACCTGATCATAAGTAACGCCGATGCTCGCAACTTTATCTGGAGTGCCAAACCAGAGTGCGGCGTAGTTGCCGTCTACCGAGACGCCCAGCTCGTCCCAAATCAGATCCTTGAACATTCCTTGATTGGTAATTATTGAATTGTGAAGTGAGCTTCCCTTCCATTTATCGAGGGCGAGATTGATGTTCGCTTTAGTCTCGGCCGTTACATAAAGCGTTTCGTAACCCATGCCGCTGTAGCCGGTTTTAAGTCGTTTCGGAGCGTCCGAGATGCAGTGCCACGTCTTGTCATCTTTGATATCGTATGGGCAGTTGCTCCAGCTATGGGAGAACGATTTGATGTTGTTCTTAATGTCGATCAAATGGCGATTTGCGAGCATGCTGAGCGCGTTTGAGAGCTTTGGTGCGGCGAGGCCTTTGGTCGCACGGTAATTGATGACGAGTTCGTACAGGGCCTTTTCATCAGGCGATACATTGTCGCCGAGGCATACATTCTCCGTAAATACTTTGCTGCCGTCGCATACGGCCTGTGCTCCGATCGCAATCGAGGAGACCGCCAAAAATAAAAAGAAAACGATCAAATGTGGAATCATACTTTCCCTCGTCCCTGTAGGTGAATGGGTATTTTTGAAAGAGTATATCAAAAGGTTTCGACCTGATGAAGAAATATTTTGTTCGACCGATTCTCCAGGCCTTTGAGCAGCGACAGACAATTTTCAATAGGTCGCCCACTTTTAATTAAATCCGACTGACTGATAAACTCTATATCTAGGTTTTCACGATGATCGAACTGTTAAATTCCCTGCCACTTAAACAGCAAGTCGGACAGCTTTTCTTTATTGGGATCGCTGGGCCGCAGATCGATGTAGCAACGCGTGAACTGCTCGACGAAGTTTCGCCGGGTGGAATTTGCCTGTTCACGCGGAATATTCGGGATGCAGGCCAGACAAGGAAATTACTTGACGATCTCCGGCGATCGCTGCCTGTGACGGCATTTCTAAGCCTTGACCAGGAAGGCGGCCTCGTCGATCGACTAAGGCGAATACAAACGCCTATGCCAGCGGTTAACAAAATTCGAACAACGGCGGATGCGGAACGCCTTGCTCAACTCATAGCCGAATCTGTCCGTATTCTCGGCTTTAATATGGATTTTGCCCCGGTCGTGGATGTGGTTAATGACGAACGCGAGCAAACCGGGAACGGCCTCTATTCCCGTGCATTTGGGCGTTCGAGTGAAGATGTTGTCGAATTAGCGGGTGAGTTTCTCCGTGTTTTGGAGGTAGGCGGCGTGATCGGCTGCGTCAAGCATTTTCCAGGTTTGGGCGGGGCAAAGGTCGATTCGCATGAGGAACTGCCTTCGGTTGATATTTCGGAAGATGAACTTCTCGGCACGGATCTGTTCCCATATCAGGAGCTGTTCGCAAGCGGCAGAGTAAATATGGTCATGGCTGCTCACGCCACATTCCCAAATTCTCGCTTGCAGGAAGCGGATACAAATGGCAAACTTTTACCGTCTTCATTGAGTCACAATTTCATCACAACATTATTACGAGATGAGCTTGGTTTTGATGGGCTCGCCATTACGGACGACCTTGAGATGGGCGCAATTATGAAGAATTACGGCATCGGAGCAGCTTGTGTCTTGGCGGTAAATGCCGGACACGACCAACTCGCCATCTGTGCAGAGCCCGAGAATATCCGCGAGGGTTTTTATGCTGTTTTAGCTGCCGTTGAGAATGGTGAGATCAGCGAAGACAGATTGAATGCGTCCCTCGGAAGAATTGCGAAGTTGAAGACTCAATTGATCGAACCACTCCCATTTGACACGGCCCGTTTCGCCGCGATCTCCGATGAGGTCACCGAATTTAATACATATCTGAACCGCTGAGGAGGGCTGACCGATTTGCGTAAACTAATATTTCTTGCACTCGTTATCTCATTTTTTGCTACTGCTTCGACCTGTCGTAAACGGAACCCGGAATACGTGACCGTTGCATTGCCCGAGAAATTCTCGGCATTTGACACGTTGACATCCACCGCATCCGATGCGGCCGCGGAGCGAGTGAAAAATCTGATGTTCAATTCGCTTGTTAAAAAGGATGCGAATTTTGATTACGTTGGCGAACTTGCAAAGGAGATAACAACCTCGGACGACGGCAAAACGATCACATTTGTGCTGCGTGACGGTGTCAAATTTCATAACGGCCAGGACTTTACTTCAGCTGACGTGAAATACACGTTCGACGAGCTTTTCAAGAGTAATGGTTTCAAATCGGGTGCCTTTTTTGACACGGTTCCGGTCGATAAAGGTGAGCTTCCAAAGGTTCCCGCCACCGCAAAACCTGAGGCACCAAGCGGAGCCAGTCCCGCCGCCACTAAACCTGTCGAAGAGGTAAAAACTAGGCGTGTGCCTCATATTACTTCGATCGAAACGCCCGATCCTAAAACCGTGATTTTCAAGGTGACTCGTCCGGCATTGAAGAACCAGTTGCTTTCTAACCTTGTAGCAATTCCCATCATTCCGACGGATTCGGTTTCGAGGCAAAAAGATTCACCGCTTGGCAGCGGGCCGTTCAAATTTATAAGTCTTGACGTTTCGCAGGGCATAGTTGAACTTGCGGCAAATCAGGAGTATTGGGAAGGTGCACCGAAAGTGCAGAAATTGCGCCTGAAGACGATCACGGACGCAAATTCTCTTCAGGCTGAACTAACCACAGGCGCTGTTGATCTGGCTCCGAATCCAAACAATATTTCGCCGGACACCCTAAAATCGTTAGGCTCAGTGCCGAGCCTCAAGGTAGAACAGTCGGATGGTTCGAATATCCAATATCTTGTATTCAATTCGCAAACCGGGCCACTCAGCAACGTAAAGATGCGGCAGGCGATCGGCTATGCGATCGACCGTCAGAAGATCGTTAGCGAACTGCTATTTGATCAGGCGAAAGTGGCGGATTCGATACTGCCGCCGCAATCGTGGGCATATAGTGCAGGAACGCAATACAAATTCGACCCTGAAAAGGCGAAGCAGTTGATCCAGGAAGCGGGATACAAAAATGAGCCCATTGTCTTTAAATATGGTTCAGGAAATCTCGCGGTTAACCAATACGCACAGGTGGTTCAGAATTCCCTGACGGCTGTCGGCCTGAATGCACAGATCGAGACCTTAGAGGTACAAACTGCTCGTAACGAGGTTGCTCAAGGTAAATATGGGATCTATACGGGCGTCTGGATCGGAGGTAATCAAGACCCCATCTTTCTTCGCGATCTGTTCGCGAGTTCGAAAATTCCGAGTAAGACCGTAAATTGCTGCAATCGTAGTTTTTACTCGAACGCCGAACTCGATAAAGCAGTGGCGGAGGCTGAAAATGAAACCGACAAGGCAAAAGCTAAGGCACTTTATGGGAAAGCCTGGGAAATTGCCAGTGCGGAGTTGCCGTTGTTGCCGCTTTGGTATCCGGCGAATATGATAGTCGCGAACAAGCGGATTGGCAACATCAAAATAAGCGCCAGCGGCGACTGGAGCTTTATTAAAGATATTACGGTCAGCGAGTAGTCGAAACGCCGGAAGCATGAGTGTCAACGAGCGTGCCGGCGTAACCAGTCAGGCAAGCTGATTTACACTAGCGTTTCCGCCCGGCGTTACTTGACAATTCAATCGCAGACGGTAAAATTACATTTTGCCACGCGGGAGTAGCTCAGTGGTAGAGCGCGACCTTGCCAAGGTCGAAGTCGCGAGTTCAAATCTCGTCTCCCGCTCCATTTCTTAGGAGTAGGCAGTTAGCAGAACGCAGTAGGCGGTAGAATTATCAACCTGCCGACCGCCTTCCGCCAACTGCCTACTTTTTTTAACAACGGCGGCGTAGCCAAGTGGTAAGGCAGAGGACTGCAAAACCTTTATTCATCGGTTCAATTCCGATCACCGCCTCCAATTTTTATCAGTCACGAAAAGCGGCCAGATCAGGTCGCTTTTTTAGTTCGGGAACGCGGTTT
>JANLTF010000457.1:0-7690 GCA_031362825.1 Acidobacteriota bacterium
CAGCGGCTGAGATCGGAGCTTCGATGCTGATCTTCGACGAAAACAGTCCGCAAACGGCAGTTCAGGAAGTGCAGTCGATGCTGACGGCATTTGCGGATGCGACGCCTGCCCAAATCCAGGTTACAAGCGACAATTCGGGCGAGACGCGTTTTGCATTCAGGCTTTTTGATAAAGATGGGCTGAAAACGGCTCTTGAAGAGGCAGTCAAAAACGTCACCGAACAGGAACTTATCGATACGCTCAAGAAATTGATGTGCGACCGGTTTGGCGATTGCAGCTTCTCGCCGACCGGCAACGACACGCTGGTCGAGGTCGCCGAGAGTTTTGTCGCGTGGCGCGGCGGTAACCGGAAGGGCCGTGTCTATTGGGACCCCAATGGTGAAATGGCCGGTAATGTTTTGTCGATGCCGGTCGGTTATGACTGGAAAGCAACGGTTTGCTTTAAGAATAACGAGACTTCAACTCAATTGGACGCTGCAAATCCAAGGATCGCTTGGCAGACGGCCGAACTTCGCGAGGATGAGAGGGAAACGCTGAAACGGCTTGCCGTTCTGCAATCTGATCCGACGATCCGTTCGGAGTTCAAAGACCACATCGCAGCGGCCGTTCAAACGCACAGTGTCGCGGCCGAGAAGATATTTCAGCGTGTGTTCCTGGTTGACGGCGTACTGTCGATCGACGGCTTTGAATACAACTTTACCGAAGAGGCACGCGAAGCTCAGAGCCTTTCTCAGGTGACGGCGGCGATGCTCGAATCGTTCTTCGAGGGGCGTTTCCCATCGCATCCGTATTTTTCACAAGTGTTGCGGATGAAAGAGGTTTCTTCGCTCGTGTCGGACTTTTTCAGCGGAGCGAGGCCGACGCTGGATGAGGTTCAGTGGCTTGCGGCTACCTACGCGTTACCGCTCGAACTGGCAGAGAAACAGGGCGAATACTACACGCCAGTGAGCGCTGAACAGTTGGCATTGCTGCCGCTTGTCAGTGGAGTTTTGGCGTCAATTGACGTCGGACGTGAATCGGTACCGCTTGAATCTGTCTTTGCGAATCTCGGTGAGGCTCCGTACGGGCTGGTTCGCGAGGCAGCGTATCTGTTGCTTGCGGGTATGGCCGGGGCTCGGATAATTGAGTTTGTAACGTCATCTGGCGATCGGATCAACCGGCGTTCGATGGACCTAAAGATCATTTGGGATGACGTCGTTGGGGTCGCGAGACCGGCGGTGGCCTCGTACCCAAACGCCCGCCTCATCTGGTGGGCTTCGAAGGTGGCCGGACACAAATCGATCCGATCGCTCGATCAAAGCGAAGACCGCCTCACGATCATTGCCGAACTACAGGAATGGGCCGCAGAGTGGGAAAAGAAAAACATTTCGAAGCGTTTTGACGAGATGAGCGATGATAGCTTCAATGCACGGATCTGGCGGTTATCGACCTTGTCGGTTCGGTCGTTCAGTGTTGTTGCGGATTCGATAAATTCGGTTTTGATCAACGGAATGTCCCTCGAAAGCTGCCTCGAACGGATCGCCGACGTGTTTTCCGATTCCGAAGCCGAATTTGACCGTCGAAAGGATGACCTGGTTACGGTTGACGAATTTCTCGCGGGAGCTTCGACCCGGAATGAAGCGACCGCGTATTTATCTCTGTGCGAATTCACGGGCGAACCGACGATCGATCAACTTCGACTCGAACTCCACAGAGCGATCGAGGCGAATTTCTTTGACAGTAAAACGACAACGAGTGACAACCTGACAATTCTCTGGCACCGGTTTCGGCGTGCGTATTCCGAGTTTTATACGGAATGCCACGACCTTTCTACAGTGGCCCGAGACGAACGCGAAAAGCTTTCCGAGATCATGGCGACCGACCTTTGGCGTGAATTCGAAAACGTGAGCGATATCCCCGGATTCGATCTAAGTTACAAATTGACGGCGCGACGAATTGTCGGCGAGTTACAGAGAAAAGATTGTAATTACAAGGTCGCCGAGATGCTCGAACAGCAACCATTTTGCGGCTGCTCGTACACTCTGTTTGACACAAAGCCGGGCAAATCGCTGCCTAATACTCTGTGGTCTACGATCAACCAAAGCGTGAACGATTTTCGCAAAATTCTGGCGGAGCAAAGGGATGTGATCCTTGACAGTATTGCCGCCGGCATCGATATGAACGATGCCGAACTTGTCGATGGAGCAAAACGCCTGCGAACAGTTCTGTTGTCCAATGAAAAGATCGGCAAACTGACGGTAGGCGAACTGCGGTTGATCAAGAGAGCGTTTGGAACCTCGCAGCCCACAAGGGACAACACCGCCGGCCCAGCCGCACGACGTAAAGTGGAAAGTCCAACACCAGAATGGGATGCGACGGTCGAAGAGATCGAGTCGCTTCTGGAAACTGTCGCCTGATCGCGATTTTTGCAGTAGCAATTTTCAACCGCGCGTGATCTGTTCTAATATTCGTCTAGTATGCCAAGCGTTACAATTATAGGCATTGGACGAGTCGGCGGTGCGCTTGAGATCGCGTTTCGCGGTTCGGAATATCGCGTCGAATCATTGATCGCGCGAGGCGACCCAGTGGAGCGCGTGGATTCTGATTTGGTGATCATTTCGACGCCTGAGGGCCAGATCGCAAAGGTTGCCCGGTCTTTGGCGGAGAAGATCGAGGGCACGCCGGTTGTATTGCATACGAGTGGTGCGTTGTCTTCCGGCGAACTTTCAGTTTTGGCTCAAGCAGGCTGCGCTATCGGTTCGATGCATCCTTTAGTTTCGATCAGCTCGGCCGAGATAGGGGCCAAGCGTTTTGCTGGTGCTTATTTCTGCGTTGAGGGCGATGAGCGGGCCGTTGAGGCGGCAAACGGGCTCGTTGCGTTTCTTGGCGGGCATCCATTTGAGATACCGGCGGCGAATAAGGCCCTGTATCATGCGGCTGCGGTCACGGCGTGCGGGCATTTGACGGCGCTTATCGATATGGCGTTTTCGATGATGGAAAGGGCCGGCGTTGGCACGGAACTTTCGACGAAAATTCTTGAGCCGCTGATCCAAAGCACTATCGACAATCTAAGGGAACAGGGAACAGCCGCTGCGCTCACCGGAACATTTGCCCGGGCGGACGCCGACGGCCTGAGGCGTCAGCTTGCGGCATTTGAAGGCAAGCTTAGTGACGATGAATTTGAAATCTATCTCGATCTTGCGAGACGTTCGCTCGAACTTGCCAAACGAAAAGGACTAGATCCCAGGAAGATCGCCGAGACCGACGCGCTAATATCTGTGGCGAAAAGCAAACTGCGGTGATAAAATAGAGATTCGCAGTTGTTATGCCGAAACGAAAAGAAAAGTTTGCTCAGGAAAAGGCCATATTTCTCGAACATATCCAGCGGTTGGGCCTCCGGCGCACGGCGCAACGCGATCTGATAATGGAGATATTTCTCCAGACCGAAGAGCATTTGACTATTGAGGATCTCCATTGGCTAGTGCATAAGAAAGATCCGACTGTCGGGCACACGACGGTTTATCGCACTCTTAAATTATTGACCGAGGCAGGATTGGCTCGCGAAGTTCGATTTGGCGATAACAAGACCTACTACGAACATCATTATAATCACGAGCATCACGATCACATGATATGCACCGAATGCGGCAAGGTGATCGAATTTTTCTCGCCCGAGATCGAGGCGATGCAGGACACGGCGGCGGAGAGCTTTGGCTTTAAACCGACACATCACAGCCTGCGTTTGTGGGGAATCTGTGCGGAATGCCAGAAAATGCAAAGCGAAGTCGCCAGCACACCGTCGGGAGCCCAGCCGCGTGTTAAGGTTAAGTCGGGAGTTGGATATTAAATGAGAGAAGCCGAGATCAGATTTGAACGCGAGGGCGTCGAGGGTGTTGTTCCGGTTGGAACTTTTCTTGTCGACGCGATTAAGCGGCTCGGTGTCGTGAACTTCGATCCGTGTGACCAGGCGAAGGGAATCCACAACTGCAACGTCGAAGTCTCGACAGGAATCGATCTTTTGTCGGATCTGACAGCGACGGAAACGGAACATTTTGCATCTAACGGGCGTAGGACAAATGAGCGTTTGGCATGTCAAACAAAGATCGAACGCCCGGGAGAGATCATAATTATGACGCAAGAAGCAAAGACGGCTGTACCGAAAGAACCTGTTAAAGACAAATTCCAGGCCGAGTTTGAGGCGTTGCCGCTCGATCAAAAAATATCCAAGCTTTTCAAAATGGAAGCCGTGACGATCGGCGAGACGATCAACTACGTTATGAATTCGCCGATGGAGGTCTTTAGTAAGATCGGCGACGTCATGGCCGATTTTGGCCGAAAGGTTGAAGAGGAGGCCAAAAAGGCAACTCGTCCGGCGGAACCGGCAAAGGCCGAAACGGCCAGCAAAACTGCCGGTGCCAAGCCGACGGCGAAACCGCGAGCTGCCGCTCCGAAGGCGAAGAAAACGACTAAGGAATAAGAGATGCGGGAGCTTTGCCGACAAAGACGGGCCGCTTTTCGTGATCGTAAAAACGTGTGGGAAAAGCTTTAGCAAAACGAACCGATACGACAGTTTCGGAAAAGGCACAGTACGCTCTGACATTCGGAGTGATATCTGTGCTTTTGTATTTTGTGGGCTTTCCAATATTTGGCATCGCACTGCTCGGAGGGGCCGCATTCTTTATCATTCGGATGTTCTCGCCCGCAGCCAGAGGTGAGACGCGCAAGATATTTGAGTTTTACCTCGCGGCAAATGATATTTTGCGTGACGACAATCGCCGCTGGTATGGATTCGAGATACGCGAAGCGATAGTTCTCGGCGAAAAGCTGGTCGCGGCAATGCACACTGCTCCGCCGCTTCTGCATTTTGCTCTCGGCGCGTTATACGCCAAATCGGGCGACCATTCCTCGGCCGTTAAGCATTTACAATATGTCTTTGAGTCGGCGGCGGATGAATCGGCCGTCGTTTTCCCCACACCGGAACTTCGTGATTATGTGCGTTTGTTGCGAAGGATCGAACGCGAGCCGGCGGAATCGCCATTGACCTCGGCGGCGGTGCGTTCGCTGGAACGTATGCGGACAAATCGCGGCGTGGCGATGCTCGCAAATAGCTGCTCGTGCTCAAGCGAGTCAATTATGTCGCAACTATCGGGCGGCGAAGATCATCCGTTCAGTAGTCACAGTGTTGTATTGGATGAAACCTCGCACGAGCCAAAGGTTGCAACTGCGGAGCTACGGAAAACGTCCGTAACAAGAAACGGCGAACCTAGCTCGGACAAATCTAATTTCGTCCCCGAACGAAAACCCATTACCGAAGTCCTTCACGATATATACGACAAGAAGGTCCACTGACCTCCGGCCCTTTAACGATCTGACCTCAAACCAAAGAACTTTCGTATCGAACGCATAACGCCCTTTTTTCGCTCATCGACATTCTCGGGCTTGTCGTCGTCCATTTTTGTAAGCATTGCCTGGCGTTCATCGATAATATCGGTGATCGATTGGACTAGGATCGGATTGCTTTCGAGGATCGGCTTCAGAGCATTCTTGCGGATTTGTAGCACTTCCGTTTCGATCGACGCGATCACGTTAGCCGTGCGCGGTTGGCCGGTAAGCAGGCTCATCTCGCCGAAGAAATCGTTTTCGGCTAGTTCATTCACTTTCTTTGGCTTACCGTTCTCGACGATCTGTACATCCACCTTTCCGCGATTGATGATAAACATCGAGCTACCTTCGCCGCCGAGACGGACGATGGCTTCGCCGGGAGCATAAATGCGAGCCTTTGAGGATTTCGCCAGGCGTTCCATCTCTTCTTCGGAAAGCGGATCAAAGATCGGCACCCGTTGCAGGCGGTCGCTGTGGACGCTTTGTTCGGCCTCAACATCTATCTCCACGACAGGCTCCTGAACGTGGACGGTTCGCGTAGGATACGCAAACTCGATCTTTTCTCGCTGGAATGCATACCAGATACGTTCGCGGATCAGAGCGTCGGTGTCATTGAGCTTTGTATAATCTTCGAGCCAGTACTTAACTTCCCAATCAATGCCGTTGTCGCCAAGATTTCGTATTCGAACGATCGGGCGCATTTTGGGTGAAACGTTTTCGCTGTGTCTCATTGCTTCGCGGACTATGGTTGCCGTATGCGCGGGCGAGGCAGAGTAAACTGTATTGAAGAATACTAGGCGAGCATTCAAATTGTCCCTGGGAGCAACTTCGATAAACTCCTTTCCGAGCACAGCGTTGCTGATAAGGAGGAGTTTGTTTTGAAATGTACGAATACGGATGCCTCGCCACGAGACACTTTCAATGACGCCGGTTCCGCGTGTTGGCAGATTGATCACATCGCCGACCTGGAATGACTGGTCGGCTTGCAACGCAATTCCGGCGAATAGATTACCAAGAGTGTCCTGCAAAGCTAGACCAACGACGATACCGAGGATCGTGGAACCGGTAAAGATGCCGGACAGCGGAACGTCGGGGAATTGGGTCTGGAATATGACAAAAAACGCGATTATATAGACGATGATCGAGAAAACCGTCTTGAGCAGCGACGAAACCTCGGCTTGGGTGGCTCTTCGGGCTGCGGCTCGAAGAAGCAAGAAGGCGACAAACCTTACGACCGCAATAACGATCGTCATCCACAGGATGATCCGAAGCACTTTGACAACCGTATCAAAAACCTTGGCCGACATTGATGTGCCATCAGCCGGACCTGCCCATTCTACGATCGCAGCTCGTATTCCGTCGCCGAACACGGCAATAAATCCGAGGATCGCGCCGAGCAGAGCGACAAAGATTATCAGGGAAAGGGTCTTTTTATAAAGTTCGGTTGAAGCCATAAGGGTTGGCTAAAACATATCAACAATTGTTTTGCCAATCAACAGGAGCGAGAGGGACGAGACGACGGCGGTGATGAGGAACGCGACTGCGTTGTGGATGGGGCCGTTTTCGCGTTTGCCCATGATCTCTTTGTTGCTGGCGAGTTTGACGATGGCGACGAGGATAATTGGCAACAGCAGGCCGTTTATTGCTTGGGTGAATAGGAGAAGTTTGATCTGCGGAATCCCGGGGATCATCGCGACGACCGCACCGACGATTATCAGGCCGGTAAAGATGCTGAGGAAGATCGGAGCCTCGCGGAATGTGCTCGAGATGCCTTTTTCAAAGCCCAACGCCTCGCTGACGGAGTACGCAGTGGCGAGCGGCAGAACGCCCATGGCGAGCATTGCGGCGCCGAAGAGGCCGACGGCGAAGAGATACTTCGCGTAAGCTCCGGCGATCGGTTCGAAGGCCTCGGCGGCGGTTGCGGCGGAGTCGATCGTCGTAATTCCGTTGTTGTGCAGGACGGCGGCGGCAGATATCACTATAAACGCGGCGATCGCGCAAGCGAAAAGGGTTCCGACAATAACGTCGGCGCGGACGACGGGCAGGTCTTCCTCGTCCATACGCTTTTCTACGACGGAAGATTGGACGTAAACCTGCATGAACGGCGTGATCGTGGTGCCGATCAGTGCCAAAACCATGAACAAATAGCCCGCGTCGTGGCTCAGATTTGGTTTGAAGAAGCTCTCACCGACCACGGCCCAGTCGGGCCGCGATAGGAATGCGGAGAAAATATAGCAGACGAACACCAGCGACATCGTCAGGAACACGCGTTCCACTCGTTTTGCTGAGCCTTTGAACACGAGCCACCAGATAAAACCTGCGGAGAGCG
>JANLTF010000481.1:0-3088 GCA_031362825.1 Acidobacteriota bacterium
CGAGTAGCGGCATTGGCAGAACATTTTTCACGCACGCGTGGCCAAATCGGCAAAGGCGTCTGTCTTAGAAACAGAAAAGTGAGAGTTCGAATCTTTCCGCGTGTACCAATCTCGGGGACGAATGCAAATCGGTCGAGCAAACAGTCTTTCGAACTGTTCCTAGCGGGTTCGAGTCCCGTCGTCCCTTCCAAATTCGCGTATGTCGAAAAAAGAGCTCGACGCTCGTAACCATCCCGGTTCCGGGCAGCCTCTTGTAGCACGCTTCATACGCCGAACGGGGAGCCGGATGCAAATGGCTCCTCGATCATAACTTCTCGCGGGTATAGCCAAGCGGCCAAAGGCGGCGGTCTGCAACACCGCTAATCTCCGGTTCAAATCCGGATACCCGCTCCAAAGATCAGACGCAAGATAGGAGACAGGAGTTTCGACTCTCGTCTCCTGTCTCTTGTCTCCCGACTTCTTACGTGGTTCGTAGCTCAATTGGCAGAGCTTCTCACTGTGAATGAGACGGTTGCGGGTTCGAATCCCGCCGATCCACCCAAAAGCGCTCAGAGTGCAAGCTTCAGCTTGTCTCAACACGGAGTACAAACAAGCTAAAGCTTGCACTCTAACTTTGGGGCCGTGGCAGAAAGGTGTATGCACTTCCCTGTCGAGGAAGACGATGACGGTTCGAGTCCGTTCGGCCCCGCCACTTCTTCAGTTTCGAGTTTCGAGTTCCGAGTTCCGAGTTTTTCGACTCGGAACTTGGAACCCGAAACTCGAAACTAACATCCGGACGTTTAGCTGAGACAGATCAGCATCGGTCTGAAGAGCCGAAGAGCTTGGCGCGATACCAAGAGCGTCCACCAAGTCAGAACCGCCTGCGTAAGCGGGTGGTCAGAATCACCAAGGAGAAAGCCACTATGTTTGCACTCAAGAGTCCAAGAAAACCTACACCGCTCGCGACGTGACCGTTCCGCTTTTCCTAGTTAGCTGGACAAATGTCGCGATCTATCAACATTTTTCAGCAATTTATCTACGAGGAAAAAGCAATGAGCAAGAAATATCACGTAAATCAGCGTGCGTTCCTAAATATGCAAAGCAACCTCCGGGCCTACATCATCGCGTATGTCGAAGATACAGGCCCGTATCCGGCGTGCTACGACGAGTATCGCGAAGGCGGACAGATATCACTCAGGATCGCCGATTGTTACAACGAGATCGACCTGTATTTTGACCTATCGTCGGAGCGTGACCGCTAGAACAGCCTCTACAATATAAAACCCATTGCAGAAACGCTCTAAAAATTTCGCGAAGCGATCGAAACCGAAATTAAGGCGATCGAAGAAAGAACGACCGCACAACCGCACTTTCGTGCGGCCGCCGCGGTTCACTAATCATCTCCCACGGCGCACCGGCCGTTCTGCCGTGGAACGGCCGGTAAATAACAGTCTTACCCATACAAACGCGTTTGCCGCGTCCGGCGAGGACGTTCGAACAAGTAGACAATTTCTGTCTCTTCGCTTAACAGCTTGCTTGTCCGATCGTCTGTCGATGCCGTCACGCGGCCGCGTTTGCCCTCATTTTGTCCGATCGGTGGCCAAGCTGGTTAAGGCACTCGCCTTTTAAGCGAGGTATCGCGGGTTCGAGTCCCGCCCGATCGACTATTTCTGCGGCGTAGTTTAACGGCAGAACAACGGTCTCATAAACCGTGAAATGAAGGTTCAATTCCTTCCGCCGCGACCATTTTTGTCATTGGCAGGTAACTCAGTTGGTCAGAGTGTCGGCCTGTTAAGCCGAAAGCCGCGGGTTCGAGCCCCGCCCTGTCAGCCAACTCAACTTGTTCCGTGAAACACGTTTGTGTGAAATGGAACGGAACAAACTTTTACATTTTTCACTTCACATGTATGACATGATCAAAGGAGGATCTATGCCACATAACAAACTAAACATCAGCGGAGCGAAGGCTGAGGTCCTCTCTTGGGTCTCTCACGGGCTGACTTTTGACGAGGAAAACATGCTCCGCAACGTATCGCGGCTGCCTTGTATTTACAAGCACGTCGCTCTCATGCCGGACGCCCATCTGGGAAAAGGCTCGATGGTCGGATCGGTTATCGCGACCAAAGATGCCGTTATCCCGGCGACGGTCGGTGTCGATATCGGCTGCGGAATGATGGCGGTCAAAACGCCGTTCAAGAGCGGGATTCTCGATCGTAAAATGGCCGAGTTTCGACACGAGATCGAACGTGCAATTCCCGTTGGATTCAACTGGTACAAAGAATCGGTTGACGACACTTCGCGTTGGGTCGGCTGGAATACGTTTGACGATCTGCACGCCGGGATCCAAAAACTAAAGCGAAAAGCGATGGTCCAGCTCGGAACGCTCGGCGGCGGGAACCACTTTATCGAGGTTTGCCTAGATACTGAGGACAACGTTTGGCTGATGCTGCATTCGGGTTCGCGAAACATCGGCAAAGAGCTTGCCGAGCGTCACATCGCAACTGCGAAAACGCTGCATCGTCTCAACGAACTGCCTTCGCCTGACCTTGCGTATTTTGTTCAGGGAACGGACGAGTTCAAAGCCTACTGGCACGATCTCGACTGGGCTCAGGGCTATGCAATGAAGAACCGCGAGATCATGATGAAGCGTCTGCTCAAGTCATTCAACCGAATGTTCAACGGCGACAAGGCGTTCCGGCCTGAGATCACGGTCAACTGTCATCACAACTACGTCGCGGTCGAAGAGCATTTCGGCGACAAGGTCTACATCACCCGAAAGGGTGCGATCAACGCCGCCGAAGGCACGTTCGGCATTATTCCAGGCTCGATGGGAGCGAAATCGTTCATTATCCGTGGCCTCGGAAACCCGATGTCGTTCAACTCCTGCTCGCACGGTGCAGGCCGCAAAATGTCGCGTACCAAGGCAAAGTCGAAATACACGATCGACGATCTTGCAAAACAAACTGCCGGCGTCGAATGCCGCAAAGACAAAGGCGTCGTAGACGAGATCCCCGGTGCCTACAAAGACATCGAGGAAGTAATGCGAGCCCAATCCGACCTCGTCGAGGTCGTAGCAGAGATCAAACAGGTGATCTGTGTGAAGGGCTAG
>JANLTF010000489.1:0-2098 GCA_031362825.1 Acidobacteriota bacterium
TGCCGGTCAGCGCTGTTTCCGGTTATCTCGATCAAGACACCGACGTCGAAAAGGATGCCTCGCTGGTACTCACCCTCACCGCAGACAATAAGCTCTACCAAAGACAGAGCCGCGACGTTAACGGTAAGGCCGAAAGGACCGAGACCGTCATTACCAAAGACGAGTTGCCCGGAAAGATCAAGAGTGCGATGGAGGGCAAAACGCCCGAAAAGCGGATCGCTTATTTCAAATGCGACATAAACGCGACGTATGAGAATATTCTCCCGATCTTCCAGGCCCTAAGGAACGCTGATGTCGATAGGGTCGGCCTGGTCGTGGTCGGCAAGAAAGACAATGACGACCCATATCAGACCCGTCCCATTAGCTTTCCGGTGCGTCTGCAAGAGCCTTTTGGCAGAAACATCGTTCAGAGCGGTCCGCCCCAATTGAAAAAGGACAAAGATGTCTCCCGCAAGGTTGATCTGCGAGACGAATCAATGGACCCGCTCAAACCAAATCCGCTCACGCTTGTCGCCGCCATCGACAAAGACGGAAAGTTACTGCTTAACAACGAACCGAAGGGAACGATGCCGGACGCTTCGAGGATCGAAACTACGCTGAAAAATATCTTCTTAGACCGCGAAGGCAACGGCGTCTTTCGCGAAGGCACAAACGAGGTCGAGAAAAAGACCTACATCAAAGCGTCCAAGTCCACCAAATACGGCGACTTTATAAAATTGGTCGATGCCGTCAAAGGCTCCGGAGCCCAACCGATCGGGATCCAGATCGATGATGTGAATTAGAGAGTGTTGGAAGAGCCGAGCCGGATTTCAGCGGCTGTGCCGGTCTATTTGGGGAACGGTTGCGGGCCTACCGCAACACTGGCAAGTTGTTTTTGCCAGAACCTATGCTTTTCCGGCGATCACCCCCAACTCTCGCGGCTATGCCGCCGCCACCATAAATAGCGGCGGCATAGCCGCGAAGAATTTATTGAGCTCCCGGCGAAGCATAGCTTCGCCGCAAATAGATGGGCAAAGCCCGAAGACAAGACGGAAACGCGAGTGTGAACAAGCGTGCCGGGTTGAACGACCAGGACGTTGGCACGCTCCTTAACAGTCGCGTTTCCGCCGAAGGCCTTGATCGCGGGCCTTCGGACGGCTGTCGCGGTACGCCAGACGGCTGTCGGGGTGCTCGAATCGACTGTCGCCGTCCTCCAAATGGCTATCGTTGACCGTCAGACGCGTATCGTCATCCTCCAGACGCTTATCGCTGCCCGATACACGGTTATCGCTGACCGTTACACGGCTATCGCTGACCGTTACACGCTTATCGCTGACGGTGACGCGGCTATCGCTGACAATTAGACGGCTATCGCTGGGCGTTAGATGGCTATCGCTGACGGTTACACGGCTATCGCTGGGCTCCGATACGGTAATATCGGACGGCGATACATATTTTTTTCAGCCGTAAACCTATTGTTTATTGCACTTACGGTATAGCTGAAAACTGTTTTTTGCAAAACGCTGTAAGATTTTTACTATTTTTCTCATATACAGGCGGAAACTGAAAAATTTTCGCTCAGTTTCGAACTGAATATCCAAAAAAAACTTAGGAGAAAATCGATATGAGAAATTGGTATCCGCAAAGTATGGTCGAGCTCGCGGCTTGGTGGGCGAATTTATTGTTGCGTCGGGTGGAGTTTGAGGTGAAATATCCGGTACTTGGGACGTTGAAGACCGATATCATCGCGGCCGGGGCGTGGATGGAATATTGGGTGGCGACGCGTCACTCGTTCGATGAGTCGAGCAAACAGCTCAGCCAGTATTTCAACACCATCGCGGGCAACGATCCGTCAGCCGATCCGCCGTCGCCGTTTACGATCGTTTTGCCGCCGGGCACTCCGGCAGAGGTTCCGCCCGGCATCGAGAAGTTTATTCGCGATATCCGCCGCGAAGTCGTCGGCCTGACAAACTACGCAAAGGCCGACGGCGAAGCTCTCGGTTTCGAGGCGACCGCTCCCGCAAGCATCGTTCCAGGCGAGGTCAAACCGACGATCGGCGTGACCGCGGCGGCTGCGAACTCGCATTTTTCGGTGGTCGTGTCGGGACGCGGCGAAGCC
>JANLTF010000531.1:0-3807 GCA_031362825.1 Acidobacteriota bacterium
GAAAAATACGGCTGAAACAGCTTTTGCAGATCGGCGGGCGTGATGCCTTTGCCGTTATCGGCGACTTCGGCGACGAGCAGATCTCGAGCAGTATCGTGACGGGTTTTGACCGTTACGAGCTTTTCCGTATCGCTCTCGGCAAAAGCCTCGACCGCGTTTTCGATCAGATTTACAAACACGCGCTTTAGCTGCTCGGCGTCGATCATTGTATCAGGAACATTTGTGCCAAGCTCGGTCTCAATAGTGATGTCGGCAAACCGCCCCTCGAACGACGCGACCGCCTGCTCGACGATCTCGTTGAGATTGCCGGTTTCGAGTTTCGCATCCGGCAGACGTGCAAATCGCGAAAACTCGTCGACCATTGCCTTGAGCGAACTGACCTCACGCAGAATGGTTGAAGTGCTCTCTTCGACAACGTCGCCGATCGCACCTTTGTCGTCGATGCGTTTGCCGCCGCCGTTTTCGAAATGACCGGACGCGGAAAAGCGCTTGGCGATACGTTCAGCCGAAAGTTGGATCGGCGTTAACGGATTTTTGATCTCATGGGCCATGCGGCGAGCGACCTCTTGCCAAGCGGACGCACGCTGGGCGGCGATGAGTTCCGATAGATCCTCGATAACCAGCACCGCCCCGCCCTCAGAGGCTAGCGCCGTAGCAGTTAGAGCCACGTTCAGCCCTCTTTCGTTTCCACGCGATTCGTCGCCCGGCTCGATCTCTAGAACCGTCTGCTCCGACGCGTGGCCGACGCGGCGGGCCCGGCTCAACAATCGTTCGAGAGCCTCATGATTTTCCTTACTTATCAGTTTCGACAGTTCAACGCCGACAAAATCAGCGTCATCGAGCCGTAAAATATTTAAGGCAGCACGATTAATTGTCCCGACACGATTCATCGCGTCAAACGAGATCACGCCGGTTGGCAATGACTCGAGAATTGTCTCGATATACTTCCGGCGGTTGCTAAGCTCGGTCGAATTCGCCTCGAGTTTGGACGACATATCGTTGAACGTCGCGACGAGTATGTCGAGTTCGTCTTCGGCAATGACATCGACCCGATGAGCGAGGTTGCCACGAGCTATTTCGGCAGCACCTTCGGCTAAGGCCTTAATTGGCACCGTAAGGCCGCGCGCGATATAAAACGCAAGCCACGACGAAACAAATATCAATAGAAACGTCAACACGCCAAGCGTCAGGAGTCCCACCTGACGGACCGTGACCTGTTCTGCCTTAAGCCGGTCAAACTCGCCAAGTGAATTCTCGACCTTTTGGTTTACAGCCTGTTCGGACATAGGGTCAGGCACTATTAGCAAGCGTCGCCCGCCCGACATTTGGGCGAGTACCGCGCCATTGGGTATTTCTGTTGTCGTGAGGCGCACCTGTTCGACGGTTTGATCCACTGCGGCTTTCTGTTCAGCAGTCAGAGCCTTTTCGCCCGAGGCGAGAGTTCGGTGGTCTGCCGCAAGAACTTCGATCCGCGCGATATTTCCGGCGGAAGCGATGCTATTCAGATCGTGTGATTTGAGATCGCCTGAGCTCAGAACCTTTGCGAGCATATTCGCCGTCTCATTCAGTTTGGCCGAGCGCTCCGCGAGCGATTGCCGCTGGATGTCACGAGCTTCGCGGATGACATTCTCCGGAATCTGCGAGAACCAGCGTTCGAGAGCACGGTTCATAAAAAGAAACGAGAACACCGCCATCGCCATGATCGGCAAGAGGCTGAGCACGAAGAAATAAATGAGCAGACGTGTCTTTATCTGTGAACCGAGCACGGACATCCGCCGCTCGCGCATCAGCTTTAAAATACTTCGCAGAAAGATAAAGCTGAAGATGATAAGCGCGATGAAGTTTAACGACGAAAGCGCGTACAAAAGCAGCGTGTCGCTGGCCGTCTCAACGGCGAGATTGCGGCCGAGATTGGACGATTGCAGCAAGATCAGGAACGTAAACGTCAGCAAGATCATCAACCCGATGATCCACGGCACCTTGCGTCGTTTTTTTACGTCCGGCTGCGTCTCCATTTGTGAAAGTTTAGCATAAAGCTATGTTACAGATTCGCGTTCTCTGATTCCTTTCTTACTTTGCGCTCTTCCTTTGCGTCCTTAGCGGCTTTTCGTGAAAAATGGGTGGTTTCACGCAAAGCCGCGAAGAACGCAAAGACAACCGCAAAGACGAAGAAAAAGAAGAAATCTGATCCCAATCTGATTAGCTTTGCCGTTCGCCGCTCGCGTCAAGTACAATCGGTGAGGCGTGGAAGCTTTACAACAGATATTTATCGACAAAAACGGCGCGATCCGCAGCGGCTGGCGGATCGCGGTATTTGTCCTCGCGTATTTTCTAGCGGCGGGCATGTCAGCGGCGATCTCACTTGCAGTTTTTGCCGGTTCCGATATGACGACGCCGGAATCGATCCTCGTGAACGCAGTTTTCATGCTGATCCCTGCCCTCATCGTCGGTGCGCTTTGCGGCAAATACCTCGAACACCTGCCCTTTTCCGCCATCGGAGTTCCTGTCACGAAGCGTGCGGGCCTGAACCTTGTCCTCGGATCGGTCGCCGGAGCTGCGACGCTTGGATTTGCGGTTGCGATCGCGATGGCTTTCGGAGGATTGGCGTTCTCGCGGAATCCGGAATCGGTTGACAGCCTTTGGTATGCTCTAGTAGTTCCTCTTATCGTTTTCGGAGCCGCCGCGGCGATGGAAGAAGCCTTGTTTCGCGGCTACATTTTTCAGACGCTGGAACGCAGCGGATACGCGTGGCTGGCGATAGCGCTCACGGCCGTGCCATTCGGCATTGTGCATCTGGGTAATCCGAACGCTGGAGCTATATCGACGATCAACACGGTCCTCGCGGGCGTCTGGTTCGGGCTTGCTTATCTAAAGACGCGCGATCTGTGGTTCGTGTGGGGCGTGCATTGGTTCTGGAACTGGACGCAAGGCTCCATCTTCGGCATCGAAGTCTCCGGCCTCACCCAACTCTCCGCCACGCCGCTCCTCCTTGAACAAGACACCGGCCCCCACTGGCTCACAGGCACAACCTACGGCATCGAAGGCGGCATCGCCTGCACGATCGCGTTGATCGTCTCGACAATTGCTATTCACTATATTCCGGGAAGAACTAACCACATAGAAACATAGAACACATAGGCAAGAAAGATTAAATTAAATCTCTTTTACTATGTTCCCTATGTTCCTATGTGGTTAAAAACTCCTATCCTATTTGGATCTTAAACGAAATATCCACCGCCCGGGCCGAGTGTGTGATCCTTCCGACCGAGATCAAATCAACACCGGCCTCAGCATAAGATCTAACACGGTCGAGATCCATGTTGCCGGAGGCTTCGATGAGGACTGCTGGGTTTAGATTGCGGGACATATCGACTAATTTCGCGGCCTCTTCCGGTGTTTGGTTGTCGAGCATTACTATTTCGGCACCGGCTTCGATGGCTTCGCGTAGTTGGGCCCAATTACCGATCTCGACTTCGATCTTGTGCAGGTGGCCGACGCGTTCTTTGGCGGCGGTGACGGCGCGGGTGATGCCGCCGGCCAGGGCGATGTGGTTGTCTTTGATGAGCACGCCGTCGTCGAGCCCCATCCGGTGATTCTTGCCGCCGCCGACGGTCACAGCGTATTTCTCGAGAGCACGCAGCCCCGGCGTAGTCTTACGCGTATCAACGATCGACGCTCCCGTCCCCTCGACAGCCTTTACAAACTGCCGCGTCAGCGTCGCAATTCCCGACATTCGTTGAATAAGATTAAGCGCGGTGCGTTCGCCCACGAGCAAAACGTCCGCGTAGCCCTTCATCGAGGCGAAAA
>JANLTF010000550.1:0-4312 GCA_031362825.1 Acidobacteriota bacterium
GTACAGATGGTCTTAACATCCTTCTCGACACGAGCATGCAGCTCCGGCGAAAGATAATCGTCAACATTTACGTACTGCATTCCTGACAAATATGGCTGTGACGGATCGTACGGCATGATCAGGACCTTTTCTTTGCCGACACAATAGCAGCGGACAAACTGGTCGTACTCGATGCCTTCCTGCAATGTCATACAGAGCGTGCCCGAAGCATTATATTCCTGCCACAGTTCCTCAAGCGAGTTAACCTTCGAAACATTCTTCCAGCCGCCGCCGTCGAACGGTTTTAGGAACGAAGGGAAGCCGACATGCTCGACCACGCCTTCCCAATCGATAGGGAATTCAAGGTTGCGAAGGCTTTCCTCGGTGATGTCTTTAATGTAGCTGTGCTGCGGTAGTAAAACTGTCTTCGGGATCGCAACGCCGAGCTTGGTGGCGAGAGCAAAGTTGAAAAATTTATCGTCCGCCGACCACCAAAAGGGGTTGTTGATAATATAAGTACCTTCGAGAGCGAAACGCTTGAGGGCGGCACGGTAATACGGCACTTCGTGCGAAATGCGATCGATGATCACGTCATAACGTTTGGCCTCGTCGAGCGTTATGCCGCCGATATTGACCATTTCGGCCATGACCTCGCCGCCGCCGTTCTCGTTGATGCTGTTAATAATTGACTCAGGAAACGTTACTTCGCGTCCTACCAAAATTCCTACTTTTTTCATATAGTTTATAGCTGTATCCAAACTGAAATTAAAGATTTTAGTCGATTCGAAAGCATTCTGCAAAATTATGATCTACATCGAGAACGCCTCGTATGGCGCCGAGGGATTTAACACCCACGTGATGTCTTACTCGCTCGCCATTTCTCTCTCAAATTTTCTTGAACGCGACTTTTATTTTGATTTTGAGGTGGCGAGTTCGTGCCCGCCTGATTCGCCGTCTGACCCTGAGTATCAGGAAATGTTTCGAATCCTGCTTGAAAGCCCAAGGAGTCAGGTTTCCGACCTTGTTTCTATTCCCAATCGACGAGTATTTTCCGTCGATCGGGACGTTTCGAATAAAAAGGAACTCCAACTCTTGCACAGCTATTTTCTGACGACCGAAGAGTTAAAACGTCAGTACGAGGGAACGATAATTTGGGATTCATTCGCGGTTGGGAGGCACGCGCTGACGCGAGAGCAACTGAACGAGACCGAACTGATAGATTGGACACATACCAAACTCACGACGCCGGCGTATTTCTATTTCCTACGTCCGGACGAAAAGAGGGAATTGCTCGATTCGGTAAAACTTCGATATATCGAGCCGATCGAAAATTTAGCGGATTCGATCCTCGACCGTTTCAATACATTTTATTCCTGTCATTTTCGTCTCAATGTCTTTCTACTGTTTTTCGAGAACTACCTGCCCGAGATCGAACGTTTTCGCGACTATGTCCGCGTGGCATTTCCCGACACGTCCTTGCCGATATTGATCTCTACCGAAGCACTCCACAAGAAAGAGATCGCACAGAGCATTTTTCGCGATTACGAGATCATCTTTATTGATGAATTGATCTTTAACGAGTTTAATGAGGAATATGCGGCCCTGCCGTTTACGGATTTTAATGTTCTTACGGTATTGAATCAACTGATTTGTGCTCGCGGGGAGAGATTTATCGGAACATATCAGAGCACGTTTACCGCGATAATTCACCGGCTGCGGCAGGAACGTTACGGAAAGAGAGACTTTAACTATTTCCCCGACCCAAAGGTCGAGCCGCTTGTTTCGGTTGATAACAAGATCGTTCCGGACCAGCATGGTTTTTTCGAGTGGAACCGATACTCGGCCTTCGCCGAAGATCACGCCGCTATCGCGTGGATGCGCGAATGGGACCACCAGCTTTCAACGATCAATCTTTGATCTCACCAATAAAAAGGATCGCGGACAGCATCAAAGCCATCCGCGATCCTTTTTCCTAATCTGACAATTGACAACCGGCCACCGGCAACTACCTAGGCGACCGTCACGGGATAATCCGGCGAGTAATTACCAAATTCCGCATTCTTTTTAATAAATACTGCGCGAATATGGCCTGTTTCTGCGGCTCCGGGGCTCGCGGGCGAGATCTGAAAGCCGCCCGGCGTGTTCGTCAGGAACGCAATGTTCTCCCAATTTCCGCCTTTACGCTTATATTCCACACGCATAGCGTCCATGCCCTGCATCGAACCCGAAACATTTACCGTATAACCCTGCGTCGTAACCGATTTAAATACCGGCGTCACATCTGCAGGCGGTTTTGGCAATATTTCCGCGCCGACGATGCTCAGATCTTCTCCGATAGCGTCTGTATAACCGGGCGAAGCCACGATCAGCTCGCGATACGCAACAAACTGCGTCATTACACCAAGCGTATACGTCGCAGGCTGTGCCGGAGCAAACGCAGGTGCCGCCGGAGCTTCCGCACCTTTAGGTTCGCCATAAAAAACAGCATCCCGCCAATTCGTCATCGCGATCATCGTCTGCCGGCAGCTCTCGGTCGAATCAAAAGCCGCAATAAACGCATCGCACAGATTCTCAATGTCAGTCACCTGCTCCTTTGTTAGCGGCAAGACGGTCTCATAGTTCCTCATCTTTCCCCTCACATTCTTCATCATCACAACCTGCTCCGGCATCGACGTCTTCTGCCAATTCTTTCTAGCCATATAGCCTCCTATATATATCGTAAGTTTATTGAAGAAGGCCGCGCGAAGTGTGGAGATTACCGGCCCAAGACCAGATCAGTTTAACTAGAAAGACTGGCGTCTTCCCCTGATCTAGAATTATTTTATCGAATCTCAAAAATGCGTGTCAAGAGTTTTTTGCAAAGAGTAAATCACGCGAAAGGCCTGTATTCACTGGAAGTGAGAGAAGCGAAGAAAAAAACTTTTCGCGGCCTGCGACAACTTTCCCGGATTTTATCTGAATTTATGTGAAATGTGGTCCAGCGAGATTAAGCTAACGGATAGATTTTCGCTGTTGTTGCTATGCGGCGATATGCTGCCTTTTTAGCCTTCCGCGAGAGTTCCGGATCGAACTGATAGCTACCCTTAAACTTATAAAAGGCCTTTCCGAATGGAGCGATCTTTGCGAAGAGCAACCGCGTGTGCTTCTCCGTCGCGGTATACTCTTCTAAAAGATAAGATTCATTGTCGTATTTGCGACGTTCGAATAAAGACTCTTCTTTTACGCCCCAAGTGTTTTCCCAATCATTATCTTCGCCCTGATAAAATATCGGGAACCAGATCCGCAGAGTGTCGTCCTGAGGATGACGTACGAGGGCGTTTTGAATTACCTTCAGATCGCGGCCAAACAGGCGCAAAACATCCGCGTGCGTTGCAAAGTTAATATTGTCCTCGATGTCTATGTGTCCTTTCTCAATGAGGTTTTTCACTACAATCATTCTACGTTCTCCTACCTGGTTTGTTGCCTTATTGGAAGCCGTTTCGTTAGTCATATTTCTCATGAAGGCTGCCAAAGCCCCATCCGAAACGGAGAGGGCAATTGCTGCAACCAAATCTATACTCCTTATCCAATGGCTTCAGACGTCCTGTGTCGCATTCAGGACAATGGAAATATTGGAATCTATATTCCTCTGAGGCTTTCCCGAACGGAACCATTTCCTCCCGTTTCCATTTGCCGCTGATCTGCGACCACGGTTTCGGGACATCGTTCGAACTAAATCCGGGACGAAAATAACCCCCTGTGAATGCCCATTCTGGTATTTTCGACATCGTTTCCTCCTGCGCTTATTGGCCTTAACTACGCTCGAATCTATTCAAATCCCAACATCCCCTGATCCTTGTTCTCGACCGACATCTTTTCCGCCTGCTTAAATGTTGTTAGGTTTGGGGGAAGGTCGGGTTGTTTTCCGGCAAACAAATCCTCAATTGTTAGGATCTGTAGTTTGGGATAATCTTTGTTCCAGCCTTCGCTGTGGTAGAAGCCTTTGCCGACGGCTTCGGTGGTCATGTCTCTTGAAGGGTTTTCAAGAGTTAGGAAGATTCCTATGGCGGCGTTTTCTCGTTCTACGGTTCCGGCTAAGCTTCGGATGTGTTCGGAGCGAACTTTGCCGCTTTTTACTTCGACAATTACACGTTTTGCTTTTCCGCTGTTGTCGTCGACGAAAACCATTGTTCCGTCGATTCCTTTGTCGGAGCCTTTTTTGCCTTCTTTGCTTGTTCCCGAACCGCCGAGCGGACGCGCCTTTATCAGCGATAACGCCCACCACTGGAATTGATAGCGGTCTTCGGAAGCAAGCTGCTTTGCGCTTTCAAGGTCTTCCGGCTCGCCGATGATG
>JANLTF010000584.1:0-2832 GCA_031362825.1 Acidobacteriota bacterium
CTTATCCCGAATCCAGCTATCCGTAACCTCATCCGCGAGGACAAGATCCACCAGATCTACTCGATGATGCAGACCGGTCAGGACAAATTCGGGATGCAGACATTCAATCAGGCCCTTGCGTCGCTGGTGCACAAAAAGCAGATCACTCTGGATGTGGCGATGCAGCGTTCGTCGAACGCCGACGAGCTAAAGGAATTGATCGAACGCGGCAGCGGTCTTAACACGACATACGGCGGCCCGACACGGCCCGGAATGCCGCCAAACGGGCACGCAAGCCCGTATGCGCAAGGACGAAATATCGGCGAACGGCCGAGGTAATAACGGAGAATGGAGAATTGAAAATGGATAATAAAGGTCCGGCTAGATTCTCAGTTCTGATGTTTGAATTCTCAATTTTCAACTTTCAATTCTCAATTGGAGTAACACATGCCAACATTTGCTTTCAAAGGTAGAAACCGTCTAAACGAACTCGTCTCCGGCGACCGCGAAGCCGCGACACAGGACGAATTGCGTGCGTTATTGCGTCGCGAGCAGATCGTGATGACACAGGCCTCGGAAAAGGGCCGCGAGATCGCGTTGCCAAAGCTCGGCCGCCGTAAAAAGGTCGGTGCAAAGGAACTCGCTGTGTTTACGCGTCAGTTCTCAGTCATGATCGACGCAGGTCTGCCGCTGGTGCAGTGTATCGATATTCTCGGCGAACAGCAGCAGAACGCCTTTTTTAAGGACGTTCTGCGGCAGGTGCGTCAGAGCGTCGAGGAAGGCTCAACCCTTTTTGCGGCACTCGACAAGCATCCGAAAGTTTTTGACAAGCTCTACACGCACATGGTCGAAGCCGGTGAGACAGGCGGTGTGCTCGATCTGATCTTGCAGCGGCTCGCGACCCTGATCGAAAAGGTCGTCAAGCTGAAACGCAGCATCATTTCGGCATCGATCTATCCGGCGGCCGTTATTACGGTCGCGATCGGAGCGATCACGATCATCATGGTCGTTGTCATTCCGCAGTTCCAGCAGATCTTTCTCGGTCTTTTGGGACCGGGCGAACAGCTTCCGCTGCCGACGCGAATTGTCATGGCGATCAGTAGTTTCCTCGCTGGTTGGGGTGGTCTGACTTCGGCAGTCGTCCTGATCGCAAGCGGCGTTGGGATCAAATTTTACTACAAGACGCCCAAGGGCCGTTGGCAGATAGATGCCTTGATGCTTAAGGCCCCGATCATCGGAAGCATCCTGCGAAAAGTGGCGGTCGCCCGTTTCTCACGCATCCTCTCGACGCTGCTTTCATCTGGTGTGCCGATCCTGCAATCGCTCGATATTACGGCCAAAACAGCCGGTAACATCATCATCGAAGACGCAATCCTCAAGGTTCGTGCCGGCGTCGAACGCGGCGAAAACTTTGTCGACCCTCTGATGGCGACGGGCGTATTTCCGCATATGGTCGGCCAAATGATCGGCGTCGGTGAACAGACCGGAGCCATGGATGCCATGCTCGGAAAGATCGCGGATTTTTACGAAGAAGAGGTCGATACGGCCATCGCCGACCTGCTCGGTTTGATGGAGCCGGTGCTGATCGCTTTTCTCGGCGTGACCATCGGATCGATCGTCATCTCGATGTATCTGCCGCTCTTCTCGCTCATCGGCAAACTCGCCGGCGGCCCGACGAAATAACGGCTATGCAACAAACTGGTGATATAAGTGCGATGATCGTGACCTACAACCTGGTTGTGGCGATCCTGATAATGCTGGCGAGCCCGCAGATCGCCTCAATTGCGGGATACGCAAGCCGTACCTACCGTGTGACGCTGACGCGATACACCCAAGTTGGGACGTTCACGATCGGTGCGGTCTGGGCTCTCATTTCGGGGTTCATCTACGTCGCCTGGCATATCTTTAAGATCGGCCTGTAAGAGTTAGAAAAATAATAAAGGCTGTCCGGAAACGTAAATTTCCGGACAGCCTTTTTTAGGTTGTGCGCAAGTTTTTGTGGTGAACGAAATGTGTTTTTTTATGTGTTTGGATATTTCAGCGCCAAATTGTGGTACGTACCACAATTTTATCAACAAATTTAAAGAAAACGAGCAAAAACGGGCGTTTGTGACAGTCGAAAAGGGTCGTTGTGACAGTGTTTTGATGGCTTGTGACAGTCGAAAAGGGGCTTTGTGACACCCAAAAAGCGTGTTGTGACAGTCCAAAAAACGACCCAAAAAAACTGTCACAACTCGCGAAATCCATCACTTTTCCCAAAACCCATCAAATTCCCCATCGCCTTCCAGCTCGCCCATCTGTTTTTGGATAAGAAGTAACCACGAAAAAGCACGAAATTGCACGAAACGTCTGCTCGCGCCGATGCGTTTTTGGGGTGAACCAAATGTGTTTTTTTCACCCCACGAGAGAATTGTGGTACGTACCACAATTTTTTCAACAAATTTGACGAAAAAGAGTAAAAATCGCGTTTGGTAACCTGTTTTAGGGCACTTGGTGACGCGTGAATTAGGCTTGGTAACGCGAAAATGGGCTTTGGTAACGCGAATTTGGGGCTTGGTGCCGTACGAAAAAATGAGGGTTACCAAGCCGCCTTTGGGCGAAAACCGGCTCCACCGTGATCGACGGATAATCACCTGCCTAATCAAATCGACGAATGACCGGTCTCATCACCCATATCCAAAGTGGCGGCGGGAGAGAAGGCAGCGAAAGCGGCGGCCGGCGGCGGAAGCGATCGGGTGGGTTTAACGACCCCGGCGGGGTCGAACGATCCTTTGTAAAGGAGATGGCATGATGAATTAAACGGTGGCGATGTACTCTGATGTTGAAAGACGTTGGAGTAGAGAGGCTTGAAGC
>JANLTF010000378.1:0-2413 GCA_031362825.1 Acidobacteriota bacterium
CATCGTTCTTGCCGGAGTTTAACGAAGGAACGCTTACCGTCAATGTTCAGGCCCAGCCCGGGACTTCTCTGGCTGAATCCAATCGCATCGGCCAAATTTCCGAGAAACTACTTTTAGAGGTGCCCGAAGTTATATCGACCGGACGTAGGACGGGAAGGGCCGAGCTAGACGAACACGCCGAGGGTGTTCACTACACCGAGATCGATGTTGATCTTAAGAAATCAGACCGTTCGCGTGAGGAGATCCTTTCGGCGATCCGGGACAAACTCGCGGTCGTTCCCGGAGTTACCTCTAACGTAGGACAGCCGATCTCTCATCGGTTAGATCATTTGCAGTCCGGTGTTCGGGCCCAGATCGCGGTCAAGTTGTTTGGCGACGATTTGGCTACACTGCGTTCAAAGGCTGAGGAGATTCGCAATACGATCCAAACCGTCGAAGGGGCAACGGACGTTTCGGTTGAGCGGCAGGTGCTGATCCCGCAGGTGCGATTTAATGTTGACCGCGTCAAGGCGGCGCAATATGGGCTTCAGCCGGGCGAGGTTACGCAGACATTGGAAACGGCATTGAACGGGCGAACCGTCTCGCAAGCCATTGATGGATCCCGGCGTTATGACGTGGTGGTTCGTTTTGATGAAGCATCTCGCAATAGTCTGGATGCGCTCCAAAATGTCACCATCGATACGCCGCAAGGAACTCAGATTCCTATTTCAGCCGTTGCCGCCGTTGAGAATTTTCCGGGACCGAACCAGATCTTGCGCGAAGACACAAAACGCCGAATTGTAATTGGAGCAAACGTAGCCGGACGCGATCTTGGCTCCGTGGTCAGTGACATTCAAAGCCGTGTCGCAACACAAGTTCAACTGCCGACCGGCTACTTCCTCGAATATGGTGGGCAGTTTCAGGCATCGCAGGAGGCAACGAGAATCCTGTCATTGCTTTCGATTTTTTCTCTGGTCGCGATCTTCTTTCTACTGATCAAGGCCCTCGGCGATTGGCGTCTAGCTCTGCAAGTGATGATAAACATCCCGCTCGCCTTGATCGGCGCCGTGTGGGCACTGCATCTTTCGGGCGGCGTATTCTCTATCGCAACCATGGTCGGCTTCATCTCCTTGGTCGGTATTACGTCACGAAACGGGATCATGATGATCTCGCATTATATTCACCTGATAAAAGAAGAAGGCGAGGAATTTACCGAGAAGATGATCGTCCGTGGTAGCCTAGAGAGGCTTGTTCCCGTGTTAATGACCGCGCTCACAGCGGGCTTGTCGCTTGTGCCGTTCATCTTTGCAGCAGACGCGCCCGGTAAAGAAATTCTGCATCCACTCGCAGTGGTTGTTCTGGGCGGCATCCTAACATCGACTCTGCTCGACCAACTTGTTACGCCCGCAATCTTTTATAAATTCGGACGTCCGAGTGCCGAGCGAGTGATAGCCGAACGCGAAGGGCTGAGTAGCGGTGACTTAGACGATCCCGAAGTTAACATTTCGAGGTTCGGGGAGCATACTACTCAGTTGGCAGATTGAGACATGATGTTGGAAAACCGCAATGATGACCGCAACGGTCCTGGCTAAACAATCGGACGTATCGCTTTACACGGTCAGGCACTATACGCGCATTGGTTTGCTTAAGCCGGCCCGCAATACGCAAAACAATTACAAGGTATATCAGCCTTCGGATGCCGTGCGGGTGCGTTTCATAAAAGCGGCCGGTAATCTGGGCTTTTCGCTCGCCGAGATCGCGGATATTTTGAACGAGGCGAAAGAAGGGAATACACCGTGTCCGATGGTCCGAGAGATTATCGTCCGCCGCATTGAGGAAAATCAACGAAAGATCAGAGAGATGCAGAAACTCCAACGGAAAATGGAGAGAGCCCTTCAGGACTGGTCAAAAATGAGGAATTCAATGCCGACGGGCGATTCGGTTTGCCACTTGATCGAGTCAGTAAGCGAGACGGAAAAATAGCGCTTGACCTGACCCCTGCTGACAGGTTGTAGAATAGTTCTTGTCATTAGTTTTAATGGCTGGAGAGATAAAATTATGACGGAAAACGAGACAACCACAGCTGAAACATTCATCGACCCGATCTGCGGAATGACGGTCGACCCGGCAACAGCGGCGGGAAGCTTTGATCACGATGGCAAGACTTACTATTTTTGCTCTAAAGGCTGCTTGCAGAAATTTATTGCCCAAACACAAGAGGCTCCCGCGAGTGGTTTTGTCGGGATCGGACGCGAACAAAAAGAAACCGTCTCGCACGGAGAGATGAAAGCTACGCCTGTCGGTGGTTTTGTTGACCCGGTGTGCGGAATGACGGTCGCGCCCGAAACGTCAGCGGGCAAGTTTGATTTTGAGGGCGGAACTTATTATTTCTGCTCAACAAGTTGCTTGAACAAGTTCAAGCAAAATCCGGCGA
>JANLTF010000016.1:0-8669 GCA_031362825.1 Acidobacteriota bacterium
ATTGTCTGTATCGCTGCTTCGAACGGCGGCACGACTTCGCAGGATCTCAAGACCGGATTCTGGGTCGGCGGCACGCCGCGTAATCAGCAGATTGCAATTTTGGTTGGTGCGACAGCCTCGGCACTTGTGCTTGGTTCGCTGCTGATCATGCTCAATAATAACGAGACGTATTTTCAGAAGATCGACGCGGCGAATCCAGTCTCCGCTGTAACGATCTCCGAAGATCGGATGTTCAAGCAAGGCGGCACTTTTCAGCAGGAAAAGATCACCAACGGCAAGTACATGGAGTCGGACACGAACACTTATCGCGTCTGGCAAAACACTGAGCCGAAAGACGGCCAAGTCGGTAAATATCTGGTTGATGCGGGCGGAAAGCCTGTGTATTTCGTCGATCCGGGCATCAACGGCATTCTCAAGAAAGATGACGAAGGCAACGACCTGACGCGTTACGACGCGCCGAAGGCGACGTTGATGAGCTATATCATCAAAGGCGTTCTCGGGCAAAATCTGCCATGGGGCCTGGTCATTCTTGGGGCAATGATTGCCATCGTTCTCGAACTCGCGGGCGTTCCGTCGCTGGCATTTGCGGTCGGTATTTACCTGCCGTTATCGACCTCGACGCCGATCTTCATCGGTGGAATTGTTCGCTATCTCGTCGATATTTACCTGAAACGCAAGCTTGCCGCTAAAAACCTTTCCGACGACGAGATCGCTGCCGAGACCGATAAATCGAACGGCGTTTTGCTCGCGTCCGGCTATATTGCCGGAGGTGCGATCGCCGGTATTCTGATCGCGCTCTTTGCCGTCCAACCGACGCTCAAGGGCATTCAGGACGCGGCCGAACACTGGTCGAAAGAAAGCAATCCTTTCTTTACATCTGATCTGCTCGGATTCCTGCCGTTCCTCGTTCTCGCGGTCGTCCTATACACCGTGGGCCGTGAGATCTGGCTGGCCGGAAAGAAAAAGGCTGAATAGCGGAAAAATATTGTTTTACCTTTTTGTGCGCGGCACGTATAATGTAAATTATTTGTGCCGCGCTATTTTCTTTCGTGCGGCCCCTCAATTCAGCGATCTAAAAACCGAGAAATGATAAGACGAGTTATCGATAACCTCTTTCCAAACGCTTTGATCCGCATCGCGTTGTCGGCATTGGTGCTGTCGTTTGCGTTTTCTTGCTCGGTGGCCGAGCCAAAGGCTAACGCAAAAACTGCAGATGGTGTTGTAAATACGAACGCCGCCGCCCAGCCGAAAGGTGCGACGATACCGATCGACAAAAATGGTCCGGCGGATACGGTGCGGTTGTTTTACGCCAAATTACGAGAGAAGAAGTTTCGCGAGGCGTTGTTTCTGACAAACCTTCGTCCGGCGATCGAGAGTTTGACGGACGCCGAACTCAAGGATTTTTCGCTCGATTTTGAGGCGATCGCCGGCGACGTTCCGGCGGAGATACAGATCAACGGCGAGATAATCTCGGGCGAAACGGCGACGGTGACAGCCAAATTCCCCGATAAGGAAACCGGAAAAGACGAGGTGCAGTCGATCAAGCTCCGCAGCGAAAATGGAGTTTGGGTCATTCTCACCGTCGAAGGCGACGCCGAAAATCGGATCAAGGCCGAGGGCAAGAACTACTTTTACAATCTTCGGATCGAAACGCACGAGGAAGAGGCCAAAGCTATGCTCGAACGCATATCGAAGGCCCAACTCGCTTATTCCATCCAGCACGGATCGTGTGCCGAGATACAAGTTCTAATTACCGACGGCCTGCTGCCCGATGACGTTCTGACGAGTGCCACGACGGGCTATAATTACGCTGTTCATCTGACCAGCGACAAACGCCGGTATTTTGCCACTGCGACGCCCGCTGAATATGGCAAAAGCGGCAAAAGATCGTTCCTTTTGGAACTCGATTCGAAGGGAATTTCGAAGGTGACCAGCAAAGACAATGGCGGACAGCCGATGAAGAAATGAACAAAGTGTAACTTTTTGTATAAATATTGTTGAAATATTTATACAATAAGTTTATAGATAGTATTTCTTGGGTCACTTTCCTCTATTTTGATGATACGTAAACTGATCTCGAAATTTAACAAAACGCTCTCCGAGCGCCTCGTTTCGTCGCGGCGAAAATTTGGGGCTCCGATGAAGGTTTGGTTCGAGCCGGAGATCAATACGCCGCATCATCGCGAAGTCGCACGCAACCTGTCGATACCCGGCGAGACCGTTGACCTCAGCAGAACGGGCATTGCTTTTCTCGTCTCATCGATCCGCCTGGACGAAAAATACCTCGTCGGCCAGGACCGCAAGCTAAACATCGAGATCGATCTTCCCTCGGGCAAAGTGACGATGCAGGTCATAGGCCGCCGCTACGAAAAAGTGGGCGTGCATCTATCTGTCGAAAAATTCTTGGTCGGTGCCCACATCATCCGTCTAGAAAGCGAGAGCAACGCCGCCTACGATTACTTTCTACGCGTTGGTGCCCGTCGTGCAAAACGTGCGTCCGGCAGCCTCGAACTCGGTATCGATTGACCGACCCGTCCCGGCGGGATGGCATGTTTATAGCACGAAGATCACAAATACATATGCGACCCCGGCCGGGGTCGTATTTCTTTTTGGCTGTCGATCCTATAAACATTCGACGCCTCTGGCGTCATTCATCTCCGAAGACAGCCATTTCGGCTGAGGCGCAATTGTCTTTAGCTCATTCATCATATTTAATTTAGACATGAGCAAAAAGGTCGGGATCGGAATAATCGGAACTGGATTCGCACGTCGTGTGCAGATACCGGCGTTTCTCGCGTGCGAGGGCGTTGAGATCGTTTCGGTCGCGAGCGGCAGCATCGAAAATGCTCGAACGACTGCCGAAGAATGCGGAGCCGCCCATTTCACATCGGATTGGCGCGAGACGGTCGCCCGCGAGGATGTCGATCTTGTCTGCATCACAACTCCGCCCAATCTGCACCGCGAGATGACGCTTGCCGCCATTGAAAACGGCAAACACATCCTATGCGAAAAACCGATGGCGATGAATGTCGCCGAAGCGCTCGAAATGACGGAGGAGGCTAAAGAAAAGCCACTGCTGACGCTGATCGATCACGAATTGCGGTTTCAGCCCGGACGACAGGTTGCTTACAAAATGCTCCGAGACGGCGTGATCGGTAAGATACGGCACGCAAAGTTTATCTTTCAGGCACCGCATCGCGGCGACCCGAACATTCCATGGAACTGGTGGTCGGATGCCTCGTTCGGCGGCGGAGCTTTGGGTGCGATCGCTTCACACATCATCGATTCGTTTCACTGGTTCCTCGGCACCGACGTTTCGAGCGTGAATTGCCAATTGCAAACGCACATCAAACAGCGGCGCGACCCAACGGGCGAAATGTGTGATGTGACCAGCGATGACGAATCGAATATGCTGCTGCGTTTCGCCGACAGCGAGCTCACAAACGACGCGACCGGCATCGTCTCAGTTTCGATGACCGAGTATCCAAAATACAAAAACCGGCTAGAGTTTTATGGCGCTGACGGTGCAATGCGGATCGACCATATCGGTGACGTATATTTGGCGAAGGCCGGAGAAGCTGATTGGAGTTCCGTCGAAGTCCCGCTAACCGCGAATATTCCGGGTGTTGCCGATACAGGCTTTGCCCGCGGATTTATGGACTTTGCGCCGCGAATTGTTGATGCGATCAGGAACGGCGAGACATCGATCGAGCATGCTGCGACCTTCGCCGATGGCCTGCGTGTACAGCGGGTTCTCGACGCGGCCCGTGAATCAAACACGTTGGGCCGTGCGATATCGATCTTCTAAAACTTAAGTGACTTAAGCTGCAAAATTAACAAATCGAGCCTAATGTGCTATAAATGACTGAGCAAACCCCTTACTTTCATAATTTATAAAGACGCCACGGGAGGGCATTCGTGAAAACATCAAAACTATTGTTCCTTTTCGCTATCCTACTAGTACTCGCAGGTTCGACGTGGTTCATGGCCAGTAATGGCATGATGGACAGGTTTTTTGAGGATCCCGACATGCATGAGGCGGGCGAAGAAGGGGAGATGGACAAGGCTCTCTATATGCAGCTCAGAAGCGAGCAGATCGCCATGATCCGCGGCCTCGACACGATGGAGCAAGGTTCGCGCACCAGGGCGATCCGCGAGATGGAACGGAGCGAAGATCTGGTAAGAGGATCCAACAGGCCGCAAGCAGCTTGGCTGCCGATCGGCCCGGCCCCGATACCAAACGGTCAAACACTTACGCGTACGGATCCTGTATCGGGACGTGTAGCTGCGTTAGCGGTTGACCCGACAAATCCCAACATCGTTTACGCCGGGGCGGCACAAGGAGGTTTTTATCGTTCGATGGACGGCGGAGCCACGTGGGTGCCTCTTCTCGATAACGCACTTTCTCTTGCGATCGGAGCGATCGCGATCGCGCCCTCGAGCCCGACGACCGTGTACGTCGGAACCGGTGAGTCTGCTTTTTCGGCAGACGGATTCTTTGGCGTCGGCATATACCGCATCACGAATGCGACCACATCGCCCGTGATCTCCGGGCCGCTAAACGTTGGCTCGCTCGGCGGCGACGTCTTCACGGGCCGTGCGATCAGCGAGATCATTGTCCACCCGACCAATCCGAATATACTGTTCACCGCGACAACGACCGGCACCTGCGGTATCGGCGGTTGTACGGGTTCGCCGCAGCCGACGCTTGGGCTTTACCGCAGCACCAATGCGACGTCAGCAGCACCTACTTTTGAAAGGATCAACATTCAAGGTCTCTTGGGCGCTCGTTCGGTGATCGATCTGGCGATCGAGCCGGGCAATCCGAACCGTCTGATAGCTGCGGTCGTTGGCTCAGGTAATGACGGCGGTATCTATGTCACGCCCGATGCACTCGCCGCGACGCCGACTTTCACGCGTACTTTGACGACGAGCGACGGGGCCGAACTTGGGCGTGCCGAGTTCGCGGTCAACAAGACCGGAGGCGTGACAACCGTTTGGGTTGCCAGCGGAATGGGAAGCGGAACCGTTTACAAATCGGTGGACGGCGGAGCGACGTTTCCAACAAATGTCGACAACAATTTTTGCAGTGGACAGTGTTTTTACGACATTGCGATCGACGCCGATCCGACGAATCCGAATAACGTTTTTCTGGGCGGCTCGCCCACGTTAGCGTTTGGCCGTTCAAATGACGGCGGAGCATCATTCCCCGCAAGTACCGTCGGGCTTCACGTCGATACACAGGCGATAGCGGTTGCACCGTCAAATCCCTCGGTGATCTACTTCGGTTCCGACGGCGGCGTGTGGAAATCGGTCGATGCCGGTGCCAATTGGGTAAGCCAAAACAACACGACGCTTTTCGCCACGCAATTCCAAAGCATCTCTCTGCACCCGACCGACCGCAACTTCACGATCGGCGGAACGCAGGACAACGGAACCGAATGGTACAAGCCCAATGCTACGTGGGTCCGTGCCACCGGCGGCGATGGCGGACAAACATTGATCGATCAGAACGCCGTCGACACGACCAATGTTACCGGTTATCACACGTTTTTTAACCAAACGGGTACCCAGATCGGATACCAGAGAATAACAGCGTTTAATGCCGGCGGCACGACGCAGGCAGGAACTTTTAAAGGCTGTACAGGGGCCGGAACACAGACGGGCATCAACTGCGCGGATGCCGTTTTGTTTTACGCTCCGATCAGTCGCGGACCGGGCAATCCGAACACGACATATATAGGCACCACAAAACTGTATCGCTCGGCCGACCGCGGCGACAACCACGCCACGGTCAGTCAGACCTTCGGCGTCCGCATCAGTGCGATCGGAATCGCTCCGACCGACGACAACGTGCGTCTGGTTGGGCTTACAAACGGTCAGGTTTTCCTTACTACGAACGGAGCCACCACTCTCACTGATGTTACGGGAACTATTTCGCCGCGTTACGTGTCTCGAGCTGTTATCGATCCGACGAACGCAAATATCGCCTACATCGCATTAACGGGCTATGGCATTGCCGGGGCGAATCACGTCTGGAAAACCACCAATCTCCTCAGCGGAACACCGACCTGGGCGGCATCGGGTACAGGGCTACCGGACGTTCCTTTTAACGGTTTTGCGATCGATCCGTCGAATACCCAGAATTTGTACGCCGGTTCGGACATCGGCGTTTTTCAGTCAACTAACGGCGGAACGTCGTGGGTGCCGTTCGGAACCGGACTGCCGAGAGTCGCGGTATTCGACATGGCGATCCAGAACAACAACCGTATCCTGCGTATCGCTACGCACGGCAAGGGAATGTACGAGATCAGCCTCGCAGCACCTAACGTCCGTTCGCCTTTCGATTTTGACGGCGATTCAAAGACTGATATCGCGATCTTCCGTCCGGCTCCCGGCGAATGGTGGTATCAACGAAGCGGCAACGGTAGCGTTGGAGCGTTACAATTTGGTTCTTCGACGGACGTTCTCGCACCTGCTGATTATACCGGCGACGGCAAGACTGACGTCGCGATTTTCCGCCCGTCAAACGGAAACTGGTTTGTGCTTCGCAGCGAAGACTTCTCGTTCTTCGCATTTCCGTTCGGTTCGACCGGCGACGTCCCGTCACCCGGCGATTTTGACGGAGACGGACGAGCTGACGCAACGGTCTTTAGGCCGTCAACCAACACGTGGTTTATCAGCCGTTCATCCGGTGGGACGGATATCATCGGATTCGGCACGACGGGTGACAAACCGGTTGTAGGCGACTACGACGGTGACGGAAAATCTGACATTGCCATTTTCCGCAACAACGCCGGCGTGGGCGAATGGTGGGTTCGCCGTAGTTCGAACGCCAGCGTGTTCGCTGCACAATTCGGAGCCGGGACGGATAGAGCGGTCCAGGGCGATTACACTGGTGACGGCAAGACCGACGTTGCGATCTGGCGGCCGTCAAACGGCAACTGGTTCATTCTTCGAAGTGAAGATTTCTCATTCTTTGCCTTCCCGTTCGGCACCACCGGCGACGTCCCGGTTCCGGGAGATTACGACGGCGACGGCAAATTCGACGCAGGCGTATTCAGGCCGGGCACGACGACATGGTTTGTCCAACGTTCGACTGCCGGAACGCTCATCCAAGCCTTCGGCACCACCGGCGACCTGCCGATCCCGAATGCATACGTTAGGTGATTCGTTAGTTTGGCTTAAAGGAAAAGGACACGAGAGAGTTTTGCACCTCTTTCGTGTCCTTTCATATTTTGCGCATTCGTTTTCGGAAAGTAATTCGCGTGAATCAGAATGAAAGTTTCTCGTTTTCGCCGTAGTCGGCTTCCTCGCCCGTCGCTAAGGCCTTCACAAGTCCGACGAGTTGGACGATCTTGCTCGACGACGCGTCCCAATATTCGGCCTGCTCGACCGAGACCTTGAGCAGGCAAACATGAGGATCATCCAACCCCTCGGGGAACCACGCCTTTAGTATCGGGCTCCACAATTCCTCGATCTTCGTGCGATCTCTGACAATTTCGCCGCCGCCAGAGACTGACACGTAGCAGTTGTCGTCCGGTTTCGAATAGGCGACGTTGACGCGATTATCGGCCGCTATTTCTTCGACCTTGTGAGTATTGTCGCTGGTGAAAAACCATAGGTCGCCGTTTAACTCGAACTGCTGGGTTGACATTGGCCGGCTCCGCAAATGTACGCCGTCCATCGTCGTCAACATGCAAAAATCGATGCCTTCGATGAGTTCGCCCAGTTTTTTTATCGCGTCGTTTCGTGAGTCTGCCATTTATTGCCCTCCGTTAGTCTCTATTTAGAGATTAAGCGACGGAGCGAGATGCTGACTGTACGGTGGAGCACTTTTCCTAATTTATGTTTAAGTAGAAACGAGCGGATGTCGTCCCGCATCAGCGGTCAGCTCGTATGATCCATAATGATCCGCCATCCTTCTTTGAATTTGCGGAAAGTGAGCGTGAATTTGCCGTGCGGCTCGTCCTTTTCGCGTTTTAGTGACCAATTGCCAAGGACGACCGCGGCGTCCGTTCCGAGCAGCGTTATTTCGAGATCTGAAAACGTCAATACGCCCATTTTCGCCCGCGAATTATAGCTCTTTTTATAGTTGTCGAGCGTCTGCTGCCATCCGCGGGTGACCTTGTCGCCCGATAGGAATGTGAGTTTTTCAGACTTCCAATAGCCGATCTCCATAAATGCCTCGATGTCGCCGCGGTTCCATGCCGCGGCCTGGTCGTCCATGACCTTGTGGATGGCGAGCGATGATTTGTCGGTCTGGGCCGAGATTGAGGTGAATGCGATAGTCAGAATAATTAGCGAGAATAGGCATTTCATAGTGGTTTGCAATTGGAAACATCTTAACCGCAGATGACGCGGGTGACGCAGATAAGAAATCGATTTTAGTTTGTTTTTCCTGATCCGTGAAATCTGCTTCATCTGCGGTAAAACATCTTACTTTACGCGGGAGCGAGCTTCGGGCTCGACGGACGAAAAAACAGGTTCGTCCAAACGAACGAAAATAGGGAAATTGCGACAACCCCAAACAGCATCGGCGACGGTTGATAGAGTTGATTAAAGGCGATGATCGCGTACAGCGTTGTGATGGTGCGCAAATTCTCCGACGCCCAAAGCCAGTTTTTGGCTTCGAGAATGCCGCTCCAGTTGACGACATGCCACCAGAG
>JANLTF010000034.1:0-14155 GCA_031362825.1 Acidobacteriota bacterium
CTCGATGGCCGGATTCTACACAGAGGAACTAACCTCGCGACGATAATCGCATCGGGCAACATATACGGAATTTACGGATATTGTGCCTGTGTACGGATTCGGGAACTCGATGTCATGAGCAGTAGCGGTCTCGAATACCGACCTAAGGTGGCCGATGAAATCGTCGCTCGCTGGGTCGTTTGACCAGAGGGCAAAGGTGCCGCCAAGTTTTAGTTGGTTTTTGATGCCGGTTAGGCCCTTGGCGCTGTAAGACGACTTGTTTTCCGGATCAAGGTTATGTTCGGGCGAGTGGTCGATGTCGAGCAGAACGGCGTCGAATTTACGGTTTAGATTATTGGTGTCGAAGCCAGTTCGGGCTAGTTCGAAGAAATCGCCTTGGCGAAGTTCGCATCGTGGATCATTGGTGACGACATCGCCATTGGCGACAATGCTGGCCTTGTGCCAGTCGATCACGGGTTGGAATAGATCGATAACGAGCAAGCTTTTTACATCCCCATTTTTCAACGCCTCGACCGCAGTGTAGCCGAGCCCGAGGCCGCCGATAACGACATCTAGTTCGTCTTTGAGCGGTGCCAAGCCGAGGTTCGCGAGCTGGCGTTCGCTCTCGGTAAAAAGGCTTGACATCAGGTATTCGTCGCCAAGCTTTACCTCGTAAACTACCTCATTCCGTAAGAGTGGTTCCGGTCTCCGGCGAAGCGTCAGTTCGCCGAGCGGTGTATGTGCGAAACCAAGTTCGTCTATCCTCATATTCATCGTATCTCGCTCCAAGTTTACGTCACAAACCAACCGCAATCTAGATCGCTCGGCCGCAAGTATTTTCTCGTCGCACGTTCCAGATAGTATGAGATATTCGAAAACGCTTTTGACGATCGCGGTGTGTGGTTTGTTTTCCACGGTTTCGCTAGCGCAGATCTATAAGCTTGACGAGTTTAAGCTGGTGGATGACTCCAAGTTAAAAGACAGAGTTAACTGGATCTTTACTTTGCTAAACCAATCGGAACCGGTGACGGCCTACGTGATCGTATATGGGGCCGTGGACCGCCCGGACGCGGATGTCGACCAACCGGAGTTGCTGGTACGCGTTCGCAGTTCTATCGCCCGCAACTCCCACCACGAGGCCCGTATCACAACGATATTTGGCGGTTATCGCAGGGACGAGACGGCTGAAGTATATATCGTACCAAAGGGCGGTGCCGCTCCCGAACCGACTTGGACTATCGGCGATTCGGGCGGCAAAAAGGACGCTTTGCTGTGGTCAACGCGGCGGTTTCGTGAGGAGGACGACGAGCTGGATGAGTTTGTCAATCGGGCACTGCGGTCCCGTTTGGCCGAAGAGGAAGAGGATAGATTTGATACCGAGGGATCTGAACCGGTTATCGAGAACACCGAATACAACGGCCCCGCGTACACCGTTCCGAACGACAGTTTTCCGATAACACCCGAAACGACGACCGAGCCCGAAACAACTACCGAAACGGCGTTGGAACCCGAGATAAAAGGCCCTTCGATCGAGGTCGCAAGTCAGATCATCGAAACCGAACCGACACCCGAGTTGACCCAGGAGGAACGTGAGGACATTCGGTTTAGTTGGCTCGAGCGTGACTTTGCTGACGCCGTGAAAAAACGAGACGGTGCAAGCGGCGTGATGATCTTTTACGCGGACGACCAGTTTTACGACATCTCGCGGCTCCATTCGTCTATCGAGCAAGGCCGCGACCGCATCACGGGCAAAGCCGAACTAGATGTCTGCCAGATCGAGGTCATTTTCGGGGGCTACCGCGGCCGCGCCCAGATAGAATATTACATCGTCCCTGAAGGCGGCAAAATGCCGGCGGCGAACCCTGAGGAACGATGACCGTCCGATACGATATGCATTTTTTCCCGCTTGTAATATTCTTATAAAGAGATATTTAGACAGTAGGCATATTCAAATCGGATGAAGAAACTAATCGAGTGCGTTCCTAATTTTAGTGAAGGCCGCGACATGGCGGTGATCAAACAGATAACGGATGAGGTCGAAAAGGTAGAAGGCGTCAAGCTGCTAGACGTAGATCAGGGATATTCGACGAACCGGACGGTCGTGACGTTCGTAGGGACGCCGGATGAGGTTGTAGAGGCGTCTTTTCAGGCTGTCAAAAAGGCTCAGGAACTGATCGACATGCGTCGGCATAAGGGCGATCATCCACGGTTCGGAGCTACCGATGTACTGCCGCTGATACCGATCAAGGGCGTGACGATGGACGAGACCGCCGAACTCGCCCGTAAATTAGGAGATCGTATCGGAAACGAGCTGGGAATTCCGGTCTATGCATATGAGAACGCGGCGACGGAAGAGAAACAACGAAATCTCGCCAATTGCCGCGAAGGCGAGTACGAAGGGCTGAAGGACAAGATCGCGTCCGCCGATTGGAAACCGGATTTCGGGCCGACGGAATTTAACGAGTCGGTCGCGCGTTCGGGTGCGGTAGCGGTCGGTGCTAGAGATTTTTTGATCGCGGTCAATTTTAACCTGAACACGACATCAACGCGGCGTGCGAACGCGATCGCGTTTGACGTTCGCGAGAAAGGCCGAAATTTACGCGAGGGAAATCCGATCACCGGTACGATCGTCAAGGACGAGAACGGCGAGCCCGTGATGCTGCCCGGCACGCTCAAGGGCACCAAGGCGATCGGCTGGTATATCGCGGAATACGGCATTGCCCAGGTTTCGATGAATATCACGAACCTGAGCGAAACGCCGCTGCATGTGGCGTTTGACGAGGTAAGTGAAAAAGCACGTCAACGTGGGCTGCGGGTGACGGGACTCGAAATCGTCGGGCTTGTACCGAAAAAGGCGATCATCGACGCGGGAAAATATTACCTGACCAAACAGGGACGCTCGCTCGGCGTGACCGAGGCCGAGATCATTAAGATCGCCATTAAATCGATGGGCCTCGACGATCTAAAGCCGTTCGATCCGCAGGAAAAGATCATCGAATACAACATTGCGGCCGAGTATAAAACTGAAAGCCTCGTCGATATGACGTGCCGTGCGTTCGCTGACGAGACCGCATCGGAATCACCGGCCCCGGGCGGCGGCTCGATCGCGGCGTATATGGGCTCGCTTGGTGCGGCACTCGCGACGATGGTCGCAAATCTCTCGTCACACAAAGCCGGTTGGGACGACCGCTGGGAGAAATTCTCAGATTGGGCCGTAAAAGGTCAACAGATCAAGGACGAACTGCTGTTTTTGGTCGATGAGGACACGAACGCGTTTAACAAAGTGATGGACGCATTGGGCCTCCCGAAAACGACCGACGAGGAAAAAGCGGCTCGTACGGCGGCTATTCAATCGGCGACGAGATACGCGACCGAGATACCATTCCGCACGATGGAACGCACGTTCGACGCGTTTGAGATAATCAAGGAAATGGCGACGCACGGAAATCCGAATTCGGCTTCGGATGCCGGAGTTGGTGCATTGTGTGCCCGTTCGGCGGTGATGGGAGCTTACCTTAATGTCAAGACCAATGCCGCGGGCCTGAAAGACCGCGAGTTTGCAGACGGCTTGGTCGCCCGCGGTGCGGAGATCGAAAGCCGAGCGAATGAACTTGAGGCTGAGATCATGACGATCGTTAACTCGAAGTTCTAACAAGGTCAGTCGTTAGATCTTCGCCCGTTCGTATTGGGCGAAGACTTTTGTGATCTCGGCGTTGATCTTGGCTTTGGCTCCAAGGTCGGTTACGCGGTCGCGTTGTTTTACGAGTTCTTCGATCTCGGCAGCGATGATTTCGAGTTTGGTCTCGGGTTTCTTGGGTTTCGGGACATTGTATTTGTTGTCCATATTTTTACAGAGAAAGGCCGTTCCAAACATTGTGGTTTGGAGCGGCCTTTTCGGTTAATTCGTTGAAAAGCGGTTAGCTTTGCGAGTGGATCAGGCGGCGTGTCTGGTCGCCGAAGAGCACATCAATTTTGTGCGGTTCGATGACGGCCGTGACTTCGCCGTGGCCGAATTTAGTGTGCATCATCGCCTGTCCCTTGCGGTATTTGCGTGTGCGGTCATAGTCCGAAGCGGCCTTGGCACGACCGACGCTGACTGCGGTTTTGACTCCGCGGCTGAATGTCGAGGCCGTTCCGCATTCCGAGCAAACTGCTTTCGTGATCTTACCTTGCTTGGTAACCGTTTCGATGTTGTGATCTTTCTCGACGTCGCATGCTGAGCACATCATCTCGAGTGTATCTCCAACTTCGTACTTCTTTGTCAACATAATTCTCTACCTTCCCTTTTTCTATCTGTAACGACGCGGACGGAACTGGCGAAAGTTCTTCTTCGCCGGTGCCTGCTTTGCGACGGTGGCAGCGGCGAGCATTTGTCCACCAAACTCGGGATGGAACACACGCTCGACCTTTTCCCCTGTCAGCTTTTCGATCGCACGCATCGAATGCTCTTCCGAAGTCGTAAACAGTGTGATGGCCCGGCCCGTCTTTCCAGCCCGTCCGGTTCGCCCGATACGGTGGACATAATCTTCCGCAACCTCGGGTATATCATAGTTTATCACATGCGAGACCGAATCGATATCGATGCCGCGGGCAGCAACGTCGGTCGCAACCAGAATGCTGGTGTGGCCCGATTTGAAGCTGCGAAGTGCGGCCTCACGCTGCGACTGTGAGCGATCACCGTGGATACGGTTCGATTTGTGCGAACGAGCCTCCAGGATGTGAGCGAGACGGTCGGCACCGCGTTTTGTGCGGGTGAAAACCAGCACGCGTTCGAAATCTTCTTTCTCGAGCAGGTCGAGCAAGAGAACCGTTTTCGATTGAGCAGCGACCGGATATGCCGTCTGTTCGATCAGCATTGCGGCCTTACCGCGGACGCTGACCTCAACATAGACAGGGTCGTTGAGCATCGGCGTTGCGATACGTTCGATCTCGTTCGACATCGTCGCCGAGAAGAAAAGTGTCTGACGCTCTGTCGGGATCACTTTTGCAATGCGTTTGATCGCGGGCAAAAAGCCCATATCGAGCATGCGGTCGGCTTCGTCAAGAACGAGGCAGGTCAATTTCGAAAAATTGAGCATTCCCTGGTCCATAAAATCGATCAAGCGGCCGGGCGTCGCGATAATGATGTCGACACCGCGGCGAAGCGCCTGTATCTGTTTGTTATAACCTGCGCCGCCGATGATCGCCGTGCAGCTAACACCTTTAGGTGCGAACTGGCGACAAGCAGCCTCGGTCTGATTAGCAAGCTCTCGCGTCGGCGAGAGAATGAGAACGCTCGTACCGCGTCGATTTTTGTCGGCGGCGATATTCTGAAGGATCGGAAGCAAAAATGCAGCCGTCTTGCCGGTTCCGGTCTCGGCACAAGCCATGATGTCGCGGCCTTCGAGTACAACAGGAATAGCCTGTTCTTGAATTGGTGTAGGCTGTGTATAGCCCATCTGCTCACATTTGTCGGTATAAACCGGCAGCAAGCCTAAATCTTTAAAAGTCATTTGTAATTGAAAAATCTCTAGATCAACTAAAGGTTCGCGTTGGTTTTGAGAGCACGCATTTTAGGTGCATCGATCGAATGTGTTTGCAATGCAGGTACACAGACGAATAACCAACATGAGTTGGAACTCTAAACAAATCTTCAGGATGTAATAAGAAGTACTAACGCGGAGTGATCTTCAGTCTAACGGTGAAAACGAAGGAACAGCGTTCGAGGGTTTGCAAATAAATGCTAACCGCTTCTAACAGTCGTAACGACCCGTCTCTCGAACTATCCATTACGCTTAAACATATAAGCGACTTTACCGTCGATGAATGAGATACGGAATTATCAAACTATGAGACTAGCGCGTCTGGGGGTAAATAGCAAGCTAATTATTTTGAATCCATTCCGCAGCGACTTCGCGAGGCGTTCGCTTGTTTCCGTCCACCTCATAATTCAATCGTCGCATTTCTTCCGTCGAGACGGCGTTTGTTAAATTTTCAAAGATCTGTTTGAGTATCGGCAGTGTTTCTTGCCGGGCAATGAAAACCGCTTGATAGGGCGGGAAATAGCGCCGATCGTCCTCGAGTTGGACGAGTTCGAGGGCGGCGATGAGGCCGTCGGTGGAGTTTCCGGCGATGATGTCGAGCGAGCCGGACGCGAGGGCGTTGTAGGTTAGCGAAAGATCCATTTCCTTGGGCTGTTTGGCGAAATTGAGGCCGTATGCCTTGGTGAATCCGGCATAACCATCGGCCCGCGACATGAAATCCTGGCCGAAACCGGCCTGCCAGCCATTGGCAAACGGTATGGCGTCGGAAATCGTTTTGAGGTTAGTCCGACGGGCAACGTCGCCGCGGACGAGGATCGCGAAATCGTTTGAGAAACCGAGCGGCGGACTCAGTGCGAGTTTGAACCGGTCGGCGTACTCGGACTTAGTCTGGTCGTAGACGGCCTTCGGGTCGGTTATTGGCTTATGTTTGAGTATCGCGGTATATGCGGTGCCGCTGTATTCGGGATAGACGCCGATCTGGTTCGATAGCAGGCTCTCGTGGGCGAGGTTGCCGCCGAGTTCAAATTTTCGGGTCACCGGGATGCCGCGTATTTCAAGCATCTGGGCGAGGATCTCGGCGAGAATTATAGATTCGGTAAAATCTTTTGAACCGACTACGATCGGTTTGGTTACGGCGGTCGAAGGCTCAGTGGCCGTTCCCGAATTTGAAATTTCAGATTTGAAATCTGAAATAAAGCCAGCACCGACGATAGCGGCAAGAATGGCGGCGACGCCAACAGCGACAAATCTTCGACGCGAAGCCGTAGCGCGTTCACCGATCTCGAAGCTCTTTTCAAATTGCCCAAGTGCGAAATCGCAGAGCAACGCCAGAATCGCGGCGGCCAGGGCACCGGCAATTAGTAGATTATTGTCATTTTGGCGGAGTCCGCGAAAAATATAGGTTCCGAGACCGCCGGCGCCAACTGCTGCGGCGACGGTCGCGACGCCCACCGAGATGACGACGGCGACGCGGATCCCGGTCAGAATTACGGGTGCGGCGAGCGGGAGTTCGACCATTTTGAGGATCTGACCATTGGTCATGCCCATCGCGACGGCGGCCTCGCGGGTCTTAGGGTCGATGCCGAGGATTCCGGTTACCGTGTTGCGGATAACAGGTAGCAATGCGTAAAGAGCGAGCGCGATGATTGCCGTTCTCGCTCCGATGCCGCCGATAAATGGGATCGGGATGAGCAAACCGAACAGCGCAAGGCTCGGAACGGTCTGCATGATGTTCGAAAAGCCAAGGACGGGAGTTCCCAAACTCTTTATCCGCGTCAGCAATATGCCGAGCGGCACACCTACCACGATCGCGAGACCAGTCGAGACAAACACAAGAAAAATATGCTCGCGCGTCAGCACGAGCAGCTCGGCCCAATTGTTTCTGATAAATGTCAGAAAATCATTCATCTGCTGTTATGGTACATCGAAAGCCTCGCTTCGCTTCGTTTGCATCCCCAAAAGTGCGTCCCTGGATGATGTTCGGCGCGTGACAGTAATATGACAGACGGTCCAAAAAAGTCGTTCATTTTGCAAAAGTGATACACTTCAATTGTCGGCAAATAAACAGCCTGTCTGATTCTGGCCCACTCTTGCAATTCTACAGACAAAACCGGACACTTAGTGGGCTAAGTGTAACAAAAGTGGAACATTCTGACATGAATGTTACACTTAACTACTGCAAACAAAGGACTTGCTCGGAATGTGGTGTATTTTCGAGAATTGAATGCACAAAATGTTACAGCGCTCCAATTTTCCTGCCGGACAACGGCCTGACTCAAAAACAATCTGTTCACCAGAAGATTCATCTAAGACAACCTTACCCTAAAGTGCATATGTAGTCAAGAATTTTATGTATGCAACACTGGTGAAGCAACTTTTGATGGCTGTCAGAGCATCCGATGAGACACTTGCCGGTATTCGCATATGCAAAAATTTGATGTGAACAAACTCCGTGTGGCGTCGCCCTGTTCGATTGGGTGGAAAACGATGACCGGCGACGAACGCGTGCGGCATTGTCACGCTTGCCAGCTCAATATCTACAACACCACCGAGATGACGACGAAGGAAGTCGAGCACCTGATCGAAAATCGCGAAGGCAGGCTCTGTATCCGCTTGTTCCGGCGCTCAGATGGAACGGTTTTGACGAAGGATTGTCCGGTTGGGCTGCGAGCAGTTAGGAAGCGAATAGGGATTTTTGCCGGTGCGGCGATGAGCGCTGTGCTTGGGCTGTTTTCCGTTTCGTTTGGTCAGAAAGAAGCGAAGCCAAGCTATAGAGAAAATCAAGTAAACATTGTCAGAACCAAGAGCCAAAGGCAATATACCGAGATCTCAGGTTCGATCTGCGATCCCCAGGGAGCAGTAATTCCAGGCGCAAAAATCAAACTATATAAAAATGGCGAAAAGAAACCGATCAGTGTAGTTACAAATGACGATGGAGTTTATATTTTTAACGGCTTGGCGGCAGGTATCTATCGCTTCGAAGCCAGTGCTTCTGGTTTCAAGACAACGGTCAGAAAGAATCTGCCTTTTGGAGTGCAAGAGCAAATCTCGATTGACGTCTTTTTGGCGGTCAAGGCGTCTGTTGTTGTCGGTTTATTCGCCGACGACCGCGGTCCTTCTATAGACATTACCTCTACCAATATTACGCACACGGTTTTTCGTCGGAAAGACAACTGACCTGAACCGGACGCCTGAAAGATCATAAAATTTCAAGAAGTAGTGACGAAGATCACAACTTGGGATCAAAATCGGTGTATGATTATTTTGTAATGAGGTCTTTACGAAAAAAATCGACTTTTATATCGCGATTCGTACTGGTTTTTTTGTGTCTCAATCTCGGTGGTGCGTTGTGTTTGACGTATTGCTCGCAATGGTCAAAGGCGGCGAGCGTGCCGTCGGCCGCACCTTCTTCTCACTGCCAAAAGCACCAGGCCAAACTTCCGCCTAACGACAGTGATGTCGCTGCGGCAGATCAGGCGGCGTGCTGCTCGATGCCGGTCAGCTTGATCTCGGCACCGATCGAGAAAACGGGCATATTCTCGTTGGAACTGGCAGTTGTTCCTGAGAAGTTTGTTGCCTCGTTCGAAACTCTTCAGATCTCTACTGCGGAGCGTCGTTCGATCGAACGCGTCTATCGTCCGCCTCCGCTCGACCATAGCACCGACCGTGTGCGAAATTGTGTTTTCCGTATTTGATCAGACAAATGCGTAAGAAGCGTTCTTACGTTTTGAACTAGCGCAGACCTGTGCGCATTCACATTATTTGTTTAGTTAAATTCACGGAGAATTACAATGAAAAGGAATATATTTATCGCTCTCGCCGCGACGATGGTTCTAGGACTCGCGGTCGCAGTTTACGCACTCAATACCACATCAGCAGTTGACACCTCAGCCGCCGTTTCGTGCTGCTGCTGCAGCGGCGATTCGTGTCCGATGAAGGACAAGACCGCCGCCGCTACGACCGACGCCACGGACAAACACGAAGGCTGCTGCTGCAAAGGCGACGCAGCTTCGTGCCCGATGATGAAGGACGGCAAAATGGCCGCGGACGGCGAACATTCATGCCCGATGATGAAAGCCGGTGCCGATCACAAAATGGCCGGAATGGACCACAGCAAGATGGCCGCTAATGGCGAGCATTCGTGCCCGATGATGAAAGACGGAAAGGCTCATGACATGAAAGACATGAAGAGCATGGATCCGAAGACCCACGAAATGCACAAGAACATGGCCGCCACGGCCGATGGCAAGAGCGGTTGCTCATGCGCTTGTTGTGCTCACGGAAAAGAAAAGAAAGACGCTCCGGCGATCTAGTTACTGACGAACGAACGTTCGAGGCCCCGGCGGCATTATGCGCCGAGGCCTCGACGATTCGGCGCTGGTGTCGGCGCACTCGCGTGAGCCTCGCCCGATCAGAAGGTGGACGGCGGTGTGCAGAAGCAGATAGGCGAAACATTGGCCGCATATTATGCCGTTACCGAAGCAATGATCGAATCGGACGGCGACAAAGCAAGCGGGAAGGCCGAAGAGCTCATCGCTAAGTTCGCAGCGGTCGACGCCGCAAAAATGACCGCCGTTCAAAAAACGACGTGGGAAAAACTATCGGCAAGTATGAAGTTCGATGCCCAACATATGGTTGAAAATACCGATATCGAACATCAGCGGGGACATTTTAAAAAGCTGTCGAACAATATGTACTCGCTGGTTTTCGGTTTCAAGGCCAACGAGACCGAGGCTTACTTACAATATTGCCGGATGAAGAAAGCGTCGTGGCTGTCGGCCAAGAAGGAGATCAGAAATCCGTATTACGGCAACAAGATGCTCGATTGCGGTTCGGTCAAGGCGGCTTTGAAGAAAAACAAATAGGCGGCTCTTCTCTTTTCGATTGCCCGGAAAGACAAACCGACAGGTCGTCAAAAAAGAGTGACAAGCCTCACATTTAACTTTTTTACCGTGTGCCATATTCAAGTTAGGAGTCGCAACGTTGATTCCGAATTAGGATTTAATATGGGAGGCAAATATGAAAGAATTCCTTATTTTAACAATAATTTGTTTGGGTTCACCTTTGTTGTTGATAGCTCAAAACACTATAAAATGCTCGGGCGTTGTCACAGAATGGGTTGATGGAAAAGAAAAAATATTGTCGGGAGCAACAGTTGTTATCGGCAAGCAGATCAGCCTTTTGGTTGGCGTAGACCGGAATAGAGGAGTAGATACGGTAAAAGGCCAGGTTACGGCAAAAGTATCCACAGATTCAAAAGGATTTGCTTCGGTCTCAATACCGGCCGGCAACTACACCGTAATAATCTGGAAGGCAGGCTATGTGCCTAAAACACACACCGGCGTAGAAGCAAAATCCTATAAATTTATAGGAAGCATTAGCAAGGACACATCGATGCAGGGATTGCATACGTCTCTGGCCTTTGAGAAACGGGGGTCGATCCTAGATATGCCTGATAGAGTGCCAACCAGCAATAAGAAGCCGTAGCGGTAACGGCAGTCTATTAGCTGGGCGGCGGCAAAACTAGCCGGTTAGAGTACATTGCGGCTTTCCAAAATGTCGGTAACCGTAATTCGTACTACGGCGAAAGTACGTTCAGTCGCCGATCTCGGCCAGGACGACAGTGAAAAAGAGATAGTTACTATGAAAACTTACATTGCGATCACTCTGCTCATATTTGCCGCCCTGGGCTTAGCCTGCTCGCAACAGAAACCGGCTGCGAATAATGACCCGCACGCTGCGATGAACCACGACTCGCATCAAAATACGACAGTTCCGCCTGCTCCGGATCATGGCGGGATGGACCACTCGATGCAGAGTTCGCCAAATGCGGCGGCTGCACCGTACGACCTACAGTTCTTGGATACGATGATCGAACACCACAAAGGCGCCGTGGTGATGTCCGATCCGGCGCCGGCTAGAGCTCTGCACCCGGAGATCAAATCGCACGCGACCGACATTATATCGAGTCAGCAGGGCGAGATCGCTCAGATGAAGGTGTGGCGTGACAAATGGTTTGCAGGGGCCGCGCCTGCCGTGAATATGGAAATGCCCGGAATGGCCGATTCGATGAAGGGCATGGACATGAAATTGCTCACCATTCGCAGCGGGAATGATTTTGATCTGGCATTCATCAAACAAATGATCCCTCATCACGAGGGCGCGGTCACGATGGCAAACGAAGCCTTGAAAAGATCCTCAAGAGCGGAGATCAAAACCTTCGCCGCGGCCATAATCAAGGCACAGGAATCTGAGATCAAACAAATGAAGGAGTGGCAGAAGGCGTGGAGCCAGATCAAATAAGTGAGTATGCCCTCGGTAGGATTCGAACCTACAACCAACGGATTATGAGTCCGCTGCTCTAACCGTTGAGCTACAAGGGCATATCTTAGCTAGTTTAGATCATTCAGTTTTTAGCCGCAAACAAGCCTCGCGAATCACGACATCAGCGGCTGGAAAATGACCGAGTCGCGGATCCGCTGTTCCTTTTCGGTAAGGGCGTGAATTGCGGTTGGTTCGCCGTGATCGGTGCGGAATGCGGCGGCGATTTCGTCGCCGGAGTTCCCCTTGAGAATCTGTTCGAGAACGTACAGGTCGGTGTCGTCGAAGCCCGGGATGCCGAGGGCGTTGGTTTTTTCTTCGCCGATGACGCGGGCGTTGGCGAGATCGTATGTCCAATCGAGCACTTTTTCGAGCGGGTCGGATTCGGGAAAACGCTGCTTGATCAAACGGTAGATATTCTCGCGGCCGTCAACGTTTAGCAGAAGTGCAATAAAAAAGCGGCCCTCTGCGTCGGTGACGAGCATTCGTCGCTGGACGATGGCGTCCTGTTTGTCGAGGCTTGCGAATACGGCGCGGAAAACATCCGTCGCGTGGCGTTTTTCGGCCTGTGCTAGGAACGATTCGAAACGAGCCTCGGGCGGAGCGAGGTCGAACAGCTTTTCGAGCTCATTCGAACGCAGCATCCGCCGAAGACCGGAAAGAATGTCAAACGTCGTTTGAAAATCAGCAGTTTCAAGCCAGCGGCCGATGATCTCATCGGCGTCGGGGCGTTTCGCACGGATCAGCGTCAATGCGAGCTGCATTTTCTTGGTAACCGTGTCATTGGCGAAATAGGCGTCGACCGCGAGGCTTGGTTTGAAATAGTTGAACTGCGGCAGATCGATCGGGCTGTTGTCCGTGCGGACGACGATCGTCGCCGAAGGCTGGTCGAGGTGGAACAGCGAGTGGATATATGCCTTGCCGCCCTCGATCGGCTGTACATCGCCGACGCTGAGCAGCTCGCATACCTTTAGCGACATCGATCCTGTTTCGGTGAACAAATTGATCTTTTGTTGGCGGTGCCATTCGTACCAGCTATGGATACTCGAACCGTGCATCACCTGAAACGCGCCGCAAAACGCGTGTTGATGTACGGCGGTCGTCGCCTCGAACCAAAAATACAGATCAATGTGAAACCGCAAACCCGAAAAGACCGTCACCGGCGGATCGGCAAAGTTTGCGTGGACATCACGCTGTTTTGGGAGTTCATACTCGCCAAGCGCCCATTCGACCACTTCCCAGATCGTCGCTTTCGACGGAATGTCCGCACGCCGCAGAGCGTCCGCCGCTATTGACGGCAGTTCGGCCTCATTGTAATCGGCCTTACGCCAAAGACCTTCGATCTCGCGTCCAAGTTGTTGAAAATGTTCGTTCATTGCCCGTTGTTTGAATCAAAGTTCGGCGGCGGTGGCGGTTGGTTTATCGACATATAAGGCTCGTCCGGAACGCGGTCGAGATACTTAAACATCAACCACAGAGCAAGCCCGGCAGGAATTACTGCCACCAGCGAAATGAGAAGCGAGTAGGTATCGAGGATCTTTTCATCCCAACCCCACATTGCGGAACCGAGGCCGATAACTATGCCGATACCCAGACCGAAGAGCATTTGTATCGCAAGAAATGTAACACCGCAGATAACGGACCATAGAGCACCGCTTCGTCCCGAATCACGACCCTTCGTATAGCCCCAATAAAACGCCAATATCGCTAGTATCATACGAGATCTGCCTCCCATTTTCGAATCGATCCGACGGTCTAATCTACACCTTCAAAGGTCGGTTTCTTGCTGCTCACTTTCTTGTACGTACCGTTCGAAAAAACGTTGTGGCCGAAACCGCAATCGGCATCCGAGCCTGTCTGCGTGACCTTGATTATCCCGGCGCGGACGAACTTTATCGTGATTTTGCACGGGCCAAATTCGTCGGACTCGTAAACGGCGGTGTCGCCCTTGATCGAGGCTTCGCCGTCGAGTTCGCTCATGTTTGCCGTTTTTTCGCCGTTCGGGAGTTCTATCGGATAGATAAGCGAAAATGCGATCCGCAGTTTGCCTCCGCCGAGAGCGAGAATCTTCGCCTCGTTCGAAAATTCCTTGAATTTCCCTGCAAAATCCGAGCGGAACGTTCCATTGACCTCGGCCGCCGAAACGCTCTTGCGCGATGTTTGTGCAACCGAAAACGTCGAGGCTGTCATCGTAACGGCCAAAGCAAATAAAGAGCAGAAAACGTGTTTACCCATAAGTCCTCTTTTCGATAAATAGTTTATCTGGTATATTTTGCCTAACTCTTCTAAGAATTTAAACAACTAAAGGAATAAAATCGATGAGCGCAACCGCA
>JANLTF010000381.1:0-2593 GCA_031362825.1 Acidobacteriota bacterium
ATTTTTGCGATGATGTCGCCGACCTTTAATCCCGCTTTTGCCGCCGCACCTCCCGTTTCAACGCCGTTGACAGCAAAACCGCCATTTCGCGGGCGAATCGAGAATCCGAAATCAGGTGTCGCGTCAGTCTTTTTAACAAGAGTGTAACCTGCGTACCCGAAGATGCGGTCGTAATCGGGCACGTCGGTGCCAAAGACGTAGCGATTGTAGAAATCGTTGTAATCCTTTTTGGTCAGTTTATTGATGATGCCGATCATGTCGGCGGTCGTAAATCCACGTCCCTTCTTGTAGTGGTCGTTATAGAGGGCACGCATTACGTCGTCGAGACTCGACCCGCCATCGGTGTCGTTGCGGATCGAGAGATCAAGCAGAGCGGCGAGATTCTGGCCTTGGGTGTAATATGAAATGCCGAACGCGGTCGGCGTGTCGTAGCCTGCCCAGGTCGAGACGGACGAATTTGCCGGCGAAATGTATTTGCGGGCCTCGGTGTTCTCTACTCCGGCGGCGGCATCGGCGACGCGGGCGAGGAAATGCTCCTTCGATGTCACGCCGCCGCGATATGTTCCGACGATGCCGTAGTAGTTTGTAAAGCCTTCGCTGACCCAAAGCAACGGCGTTTCATTCTCACGCGAATAGTCGTAAGGCCACATCTCGGCGGGACGAATTCGTTTGACGTTCCAGCAGTGGAAAAACTCGTGCGAGCCTGTGCCAATTATACCCTCGGGCGTCGAACGCTCGCCTGCGGGAGCGAAAGCCACATATGAATTTAGGTGTTCGAGAGCTCCGCTGGCATTCGATTGGGCAGGCATGAAGAAATAAAAGGCGATGTATTTTTCGTACGGAAGGCCGCTGAATATCTCGCTTTGTGCCTTGATGGTCGAGCCGAGCATTTCGGTAAATTTCTTTGATTTTTCGGCATTAAAAGCACCGGCCGGAGCTGCCGCGAAATAATGTGGTTTGCCTTCGACCTCAAATTGGGTAACGTCGAATTTTCCCATCAATGCAGGAGCATCGACCAGCGTGTCGTAGTCCGCAGCGATGAAAACTGTCGGGTCGGCGGTGTCTTTGAGTGCGGACATCAGTTTCCACCCCGCAGGAATATTGAATTTGACCGTGCTCGGATCGGTGCGATGGCCGAGCGGTTCGAGGAAGAGTTCAATGCCTGTAAAGAACGCGAAATCCGTAGCGATCTTTGCCTGATTTAGGCCCAAAACCGTCGCGCTGTAATCGTAATCCACGCGAATCTGCTTAATACCGCGTGTATCGAGGCTCCAGGTCTGTTTTCGCGTCATTCGGAGCGGAAGAACCTTGCCGTTTACGTCTGTAATTCGAAAACGCAGCACATTCTTAAAATAGTTCTCGACCGTGTACCAGCCCGGCGTCCACGTCGGCAAAGCGAGGTCAAGTGTGGGCTGATCGATGTTCTTAATGTCCGTCGTGATGTGAAATTCCTGCTTTGCAACGTCCGTGAGCGAGACGGTGTAATTGATATCGAGCTTGCCCTTGGCGGCAAAAACGGTAGCATAGCAAGTCAGCAGAACAATCAAAAAGAGCGGCGAAACAAGGCGTTTGATATTGCGCATATGTTGGATAGTAGTTACTGAAAAATATTACTGATCGCGGTTTTAGTTTGTTTCATTATTGCATAAGATTGTCTTTAATTATGAAAACCAAAACAGCTCTGCTCTGTCTCACGATCTTAATGTTTCTGGCCTCTACGGCGTCGTGTTCGATCTCGGGTTCAATCTCGAACAATGCGAACGCGAATGCAAATACTAATACTGCGCCAAGCGGTCCGCCCGAGGCTGGCTCGGCAGAAACCAAGGCCGCTCCGCCAGAGACGCTGGTCGCCGACCTCTACAAACAGCACGATGCTAAGAAGAGCCCGTTCTTTCAGACAAAAGACAGAGCGTTGGTCGACAAATACTTCACCAAACCGCTCGCTGATCTGATCTGGAAAGACGCGCAAACGCAGAAAGCAACCGGCGAGCTTGGAGCCATCGATGCAGATCCGCTCTACAACTCGCAAGATCCGCAAATCAAGAATTTTGCGGTTGGAAAAGGTGATATCAAAGGTGAGACGGCGACCGTGATCGCGACTTTCACGAACGACGGAGCAAAATACTCGATCGAATTTTCGATGAAACTGGTCGCCGCAGTATGGAAGATCGACAACATCATCTACGGCAAAGAAGCCGGCAGCCTGCTGCAATGGCTAAAGGATACGTACTCAAACAAAACCGAAAAAGCGTCGGCGTCGAGCGGAGAATTTGAAGGCAAATACACAGTTGGCGAAACCACCTGCACCGTAAAGCCCGTTAAGATGGCATTCGAGGTCCGATGGGCCAAAGGCTCCGGCGTCGAGATGTTCGCCTTTACCGAGGACAACACTTTCGAATCCGCTCCGGACCGAAGCGATTCAAACAAATTCGTCTTCGACGACGAAAACTACAACACCGGCACGTTCTATCGAGCAGATGGAAAGTCGTTTGCAGTGAAGCGAGCGAGATAGCCTCTTTGTTTATCAAGTTTTGAACTGCGAATCAATAGCGGTTCGCATTTTTTATTCCCACTCGATCGTGCTCGGTGGTTT